>NZ_BCVK01000048.1 GCF_001591705.1 Lactococcus cremoris subsp. cremoris NBRC 100676
GAAAAATCCTATCTTAAAGAAAGAATTTCTGTTTTAGAGAAATTCTTAGATAAAGAACAAACATCAAATTCGGAATTAAAAAAAATTATTCAACAAACACAAAATCTTTTAGATCAACAACAACGTCTAGCCTTACAGGATAAAAAATTACTAGAAGAGTATAAATCAGAAATCAATGAATTGAAAGCTCTTAAAATGCCTCAGGAGGATATGAAAGATGGCTCGTCGATAAGGGGTGAGGCGCAGGAAGAAATTGAACGACTGAAAGCTCAATTGAAGTTATCAGAAGAAGAACGAAACAAGGCAAAAGAAAAAGAGCCGGTAAAAACAGAATCTAAAAAATGGTGGCAACTATGGAAATGAGGGGGATCAAATGAGTCATTCGGAACAAATGATTGAAAACCAGTTCATACAGATCTTAAGTGAGAAAGAAAATCAGTGGACTTATCGTCCGGACTTGAAGTCGGAAGAAGCACTTTGGCAAAACTTTAGAGGCCATTTGAACCGAATAAATTTAGCAGTATTGGAAGAACAACTATTAACGGACAAAGAATTTAAGCAAGTCAAAGTCGAGTTTTCACGTTTGACCGGAACACCTTTTTTAGCTTCTCAATGGCTTAGAGGAGAAAACGGGGTGGCTCAAGTTTTATTAGAGCGAGAAGATGGGAAAAAAGTGACTTTAGAAGCCTTTAGAAATAAGGATATCTCAGGAGGAACTTCTTCTTATGAGGTAGTTCACCAAGTGGTCCCAGATTCCTCTAGAGTAGATCGAGGAGATGTGAGCTTGCTGATTAATGGGCTCCCAATCATTCATATTGAGCTCAAAAAAGAGTCCGCTAAAGACGGTTTCATGCAAGCTTATTATCAAATTCAGCGTTATGCAGAAGATGGATTTTTTAAAGGGATTTACGCAACCACTCAAATCATGGTGATTTCCAATAAAGTCGATACCCGATACTTTGCAAGACCTAGTGAAGATACCGCTGAAGCCTATGCTCGGATGAAGAAGTTTTTATTTAATTGGCGGACGGAAGACAATCAAACGGTTTCCGATTTGTTTGATTTTACTCGTACAGTTTTGCGGATACCCGATGCCCATGAATTGATTAGCCAATATACCATTCTCGTCGATGATCAAAAAAATCAAAAATTCCTCATGGCTTTAAGGCCTTACCAAATTCATGCTATTCGTAAGATTCGTCAAAAAGCGGCACAGCATGAAGGAGGATTCATTTGGCATGCGACAGGTTCAGGAAAGACCATTACCAGTTTTGTCGCAACGAAATTATTAGCACAAAATGCGATCGGTGTCGATCGTACGGTCATGGTTGTTGATAGAACAGACTTAGATGCTCAAACGCAGGATGAGTTTACGAAGTTTGCCTCGGAATACCATACCGGACAAACGACCGGAAATTCGGTAGCCAATACTATGATTGTTGGGATCAAAAATCAAAAACAGTTGGCTCGAAACCTCCTATCATCAAAAAATAATAATACGATTTTAGTGACCACGATTCAAAAACTCTCTGCGGCTATGCGAAGTGCCCAACAAGAGAGTGAAGAAAAAGGCTCGAATCAATTTGAGAAGCTACGGCAAGAACATATTGTTTTTATTGTTGATGAGGCTCATCGTGCGGTTAGTGATGAGGAAATGAAACGAATTAAGAAAATATTACCCAATTCAACCTGGTTTGGATTAACGGGGACGCCTATTTTTGAAGCAAATAAAAAGCAAGAAAATGGAACCTTTGCCAGAACGACGAGCCAGCAATACGGGCCACTCCTTCACTCCTATACAACCAAAAATGCCATGGATGATGGGGCTGTGTTAGGCTTTCAAGTCGAGTATCATTCACTGATTTCAGAAGAGGATCAAGAGGTGATTGTCACCCAACTCAATAAAGGAAAGTTGCCAGACGATGCCCTCCAACAAGAAAAATTATTGCCTACGGAACTTTATGAAAAAGATGAACATATTCGTACCATGTTACAAAAAATCTTTAATCGGAGGAGTGTGGTCAAAAAGTTCAAGGTAAAGAATGGTTTTCCTACGATGTCAGCCATTCTTACCACTCACTCGATTGCTCAAGCCAAACATATTTACCGGATTTTAAAGGAAATGAAAGATAATGGGACACTCTTGAATGGGCGACAATTTGATGAACGTCATCAACTGATTGATAAAGATTTCCCAAGAGTAGCTATTACCTTCTCAACCAATCCGGATCAATTAGAAAAAAATGAACAAGACGATGAATTAGTAGAGATCATGAAAGAGTATGCGAAACAGTTTGATGCTTCTCCTTATCAAGATGAGAAACTCTACAATCAAAATATTAATAAACGGTTGGCCCGTAAGGAAAAGCAATATCAATCGGATGGTCAGTGGCTAGATTTTGTTATTGTTGTCGATCGTTTATTGACAGGCTTTGATTCTCCAACGATTCAAACCCTATATATTGATCGAGAAATGAACTATCAAAAGCTCCTTCAAGCGTTCTCAAGAACCAACCGTATTTATACAGGAAAAGATTCTGGTTTGATTGTCTCTTTTAGAAAACCCTTCACCATGAAAGAGAATGTGCAAAACACGTTTCGTCTATTCTCAAATGAAAATCAAAACTTTGATCAACTGATTCCAAGAGAATATGAAGAAGTCAAAAAAGAATTTATCGAATGTTCAACACTTTATAAACAAAGCGAAGCTGACCTATCGGATAATCCCCACGATCTTAAAACGATGATTGCGCAAGTGAGTGCTTATCAAAAGCTAGAAAAGAGTTATAAAGCGCTCCGAAGCTATGATCAATACGAAGAGGACTTTGAAGCATTTTCAGAAGTGGTGGAGCAGTTGCCACAATATCAAGGTAAAACGGAAAATGTTAAAACAAAGATTAAAGAAATGATCGAGGATGAGGAGCATCCTGAGGAGGACTTCGAGAAGCTTTTACAAGAGATTGCTTTTTCTTCGCAGCTCAATGCGACACATAAAGACGTCGTGGATAGTTTTTATATTAATCAACTTTTGAAAGCGATCCAATTAAACGAAGCAGGGGCCGTTGAAAAATTTGAAAAAGAAATCCAACAAAAGGATCCTCAAATTCAAAAGATGTATCACACCTTGAAAGATCAACTCGTCAATACTACTGAAGAGATCGATGTGGCTCAATTAAAAGAGACTTCGATTCAAAATGAAATTCAAAGACAACTTCAAAAAGAAGCTGAAGAATTTGGATTATCCTTCGACTTTTTACAGTCTGCAATGAATGAATATCAAGGCGATAAGAAAACGATCCCTTATTTAACCCATTTACTGGATTCGATGACTCTTAGTAAAGAAGAGTTCGAAGCCAAAACGGGTGAAAAATACAGAAGAAGAACAAAAGTTTTAGAAGAACGACTACGACAAAACTTTGAACAAATTCAAAAATGGAAAGAAGAATTATAATGGCGACAGGTTTAAATCAACAACTATGGGCTTCTGCGGATATCTTACGTGGGAAGATGGATGCAAGTGAGTACAAAAACTACTTACTGGGATTAATTTTCTATAAGTACTTGTCTGATGCGCAGCTTAGAGAAGTTTATGAACAAGAAAATGGAAAAACAGATACCTTCCCAGAACGTTCCACTCAGTATGCAGGATTCATGGAGTGGTACGAAGAAGACAAAGACGATTTAATCGAAAATATCCAACCCAAACAAGGTTACTTTATCCAACCCGATCAATTGTTTTATCACTACCGCATTAAAGCTGATAACTATGAATTTAACTTGACCGACTTACAAGCAGGTTTTAATGAGTTGGAACGTCAAGGAGAAGAATTTAGTGGATTGTTTGCGGATATTGATTTAAACTCCACAAAATTAGGCTCAAATGCACAACAACGTAATGTGACGATTACTGAGGTTTTACGTGCCTTAGATGAGATTGATTTATTTGAACACAATGGCGATGTGATTGGGGACGCTTATGAGTATTTAATCGGAATGTTTGCGGCAGGTGCAGGTAAAAAAGCAGGAGAGTTTTATACCCCTCAAGCTGTTTCACGCATCATGTCAGAAATTACGTCGATCGGACAAGAATCTCGAGCGCCTTTTCATATTTACGATCCTGCGATGGGTTCGGGTTCTTTGATGCTTAATATCCGTCGCTATCTCATCAATCCAAATCAAGTGCACTATCATGGCCAAGAGCTAAATACGACGACCTTTAACTTAGCACGTATGAACTTAATTCTTCATGGAGTAGATAAAGAACGCATGAACCTGAATAACGGAGATACTTTAGATGCCGATTGGCCCTCAGAAGAGCCTTATCAGTTTGATTCTGTGGTCATGAATCCTCCTTATTCTGCGAAATGGTCAGCGGCAGATAAGTTTCTCTCTGACCCTCGTTTTGAGCGTTTTGGAAAATTAGCGCCTAAATCTAAAGCGGACTTTGCCTTTCTCCTTCACGGTTTTTACCATTTGAAAGAATCAGGAACAATGGGGATTGTCCTGCCTCATGGCGTGCTCTTTAGAGGAGCCGCAGAAGGAACCATCCGTCAGGCCCTTTTAGAGATGGGAGCCATTGATGCGGTTATTGGCTTGCCGGCCAATATCTTTTTTGGAACGAGTATTCCGACAACGGTTATTATTTTGAAGAAAAACCGCTCTCGTCGTGATGTCTTGTTTATTGATGCTTCTCAAGACTTTGAAAAACAAAAAAATCAAAATGTCCTGTTGGATGAACATATTGATAAAATTGTTTCTACCTACAAAAAGCGAGAAGATATTGAAAGATATGCTCATGTTGCAAGTTTTGATGAGATCCAAGAAAATGACTTTAACTTAAATATCCCTCGTTATGTCGATACCTTTGAGGAAGAAGAACCGGTTGATTTGGTTGCAGTGAATACCAATCTCCTTAAGATCAATGAAGAATTAGTTCAACAAGATCAAACGCTCTTATCTTTGATTAACGATTTTTCAGAAAGTGAAGAGAATCAAGCCATGATTGAATCGATGCGTCTTCTTTTGAGAGGTGGGCATGATGAGTAAAAAAAGTCCACAATTAAGGTTTGAAGGTTTTACGGATGATTGGGAAGAGCGTAAGTTTGCTGATTTTATTGATGTTAAGTCTGGAAAAGACTACAAACATCTGAATTCGGGATCAATACCTGTCTATGGAACTGGTGGATATATGCTAAGTGTAGATAAAGCGCTATCAGATATAGATGCCATTGGGATCGGAAGGAAAGGGACAATTGATAAGCCTTATTTATTAAAAGCGCCTTTTTGGACTGTCGATACCTTGTTTTACGCTGTTCCTAAACAAAATATTGACCTTCAATTTTCACTATCTATTTTTAAAAAAATAAATTGGAAAAAATTTGATGAATCTACTGGTGTACCTAGTTTATCGAAAACTATAATTAATAGTGTGGGTGCTTCTGTTCCCAGTTATGAAGAACAACAAAAAATAGGCTCATTCTTCCAACAGTTAGATGAAACTATCGCTCTTCATCAGCGTAAGATAGATTTGTTGAAAGAGCAGAAAAAAGGCTACTTACAAAAAATGTTCCCTAAAAATGGTGCCAAAGTTCCTGAATTGCGATTTGCTGGGTTTGCTGACGATTGGGAAGAGCGTAAGTTGGTATCAATGACGAATTATAAGAATGGTAAGGGGCATGAGGATAAGCAATCTACGATCGGAAAATTTGAATTGATAAACCTAAATTCTATCTCTATTTCAGGTGGTTTAAAACATTCGGGTAAATTTATTGATGAAGCAGATGATACCCTCCAGAAAGATGATTTAGTCATGATTCTTAGTGACGTTGGTCATGGTGATTTGTTGGGACGTGTTGCATTGATACCGGAAGATGATAGGTTTGTACTTAATCAGCGTGTTGCTTTATTGAGACCAAATGCGACCGCTGATCCACAATTTCTGTTCTCTTATATCAATGCACACCAATATTATTTCAAGGCACAAGGAGCTGGAATGTCACAACTGAATATCTCTAAAGGCAGTGTAGAAAATTTCATTTCTTTTGTTCCAATAATTGAGGAACAAAAGAAAATAGGTACCTTCTTTAAACAGTTAGACAACACTATCACTCTTCATCAACGTAAGTTAGATTTGTTGAAAGAACAGAAAAAAGGCTTTTTACAAAAGATGTTCGTTTAGGGTCTAAAATTATAAATTAGATAATACATTAGAAGCTGGAGACGAGATTGTCTAGATAATGTGCGAGATAAAATTTTTAGCAGGTTATCATACATAAGACAAAATGTTTTTAAAACTGATAACGTATTTATTCCACAACAATTACGCATTTATTTTTGAGAAAAATATAAAGCAGGAGGATTACAATGCTGAAAACTTATTCTTTAACAAAAAATACATTATTAGTTTCGTCAGAATCAAATATCAAAAATTCGTCTGTTGTTTATGTGTATGGTGACGAACGAGAATATATCGAATCTTTTGAACATAAATCTGACTTTAACATAGACAATATACTAACGTTTGATGATCGAGTTGCATATGACACGATGATAGATCAGAACGATGAAAAAAGTTTGCTCGTAAGTTTTTTGTTTCCCGAGATACATGAAGGTGGGCATCTAGATAATCTGACGACATCTGTTGTTTTCTTGGTATTTAAAAATAAGTTGATAATTTTTACAAAACAAAAATTAAAATTCATTCCCGAACTCTTATCCAATATGGTTTTACATGATGTCGATAATTTCATGCAGGAAGTACTTTTAAAGATCATGCAAAAAGATTTCCATGTGATGCTTGACGACCTTCGTGGAGTCAAGGAAAAAATTGATGATTTAGACTCAGAAATATCAACGTCCGGTTCACTCAGACCAACGTTTGGTGATTTATTGACTCTTCAAAAATACATGATAGCTTTGTCAACAACCTATGGCGCTAATCACAAAGCGCTGGATTTCATTAAAAAAATTTTACAACTATTAATGATATTGATTTTACCACCCAAAAAATAATTGATGAGATATACAATACAAGCGACACAATGGATAGAATTATTTTAGGTTACAGTCAATATTTGGATCATTTGGAAAATATGATAAACAATATGATTTCGTATCAGCTAAACATGATTATGAAAACTCTAACAGAGATATCAATCGTTTTGACTATTCCAGCAATCATTTTTGGTTTTTGGGGAGTCAATGTCGATGGTCCGTTTGAAAAATCTTCTTATGGTGTTTTTGCTGTGCTGATTATCTCTGTTATACTAAGCCTAATTTGCTGGTTTTTGCTGCGACGCAAAACATATTTGTAAAGTATTTGTGATACCCCAATATGATTTAAAGCAGAATTTCTTTGTTGACTTATTAAAAGCTGGTTCCTTTCAATAATTTAATAGCTTCAGCGGCTTCCTTCACAGTATGAGAGTTAGAATATTCAAAGATAGCCATATATCCTCTGACAATTGATATGTTGATTAAATGGTCACATGATAAGGGTATAAACGAAAAGTTGTTTGGGATGCCAGACTAGGGACTATACTAGAAAACATCAGTACATTCCTTAGCTCAGGGTCTATAATTATATAATGCCCCCTCAAAAAGACTATTAAAACAGCCCTCATTATCTATCGGTTAGATAATGGGGGCTGTTTTTTTGTTAAGTGATATAATAAACCATAAAAGAAGTTTAGAAATACGGTCCTGGTCATCAATAAATAAACAATTTATTTATTTAATACCCTAATTGCTAGTTAATTTCATTGGAAAATAAATAAGTCGTGCTATCCTAATCTTAAACCACTAAGCATTAGAAAGCGCACGACTTATATGACTTATAATAGCACACTTCCAAAAGTTTTTGTTTATTTACTGACAACCATTGAGACACTTTATCAAACGAGTGTTTCCCTTGAGGTTCAAAACCCAAAGAACGTCCATCTCGCAACATCAGATTGCTTAGTTATCGCTTGTTACCTATGGGGCGTACTGCATTTTAGTGAAACGCTTAAAGCTAAGCACCAATTGGCTCAAAGTTTATTTCCTAATTTCCTAGAATATTCTCGCTTTGTCCGCCGTTGTAATGTCCTCTTACCGAGTATCCAAGTCATTCGCCAAGCACTCGTCTTTAAAGAGGTTGAAGGAATTAGTGTATCCATTATTGATAGCTTCCCCATTCCTTTGTGTCAGCCTATTCGTAATTTCAGAAGCAAAGTTCTTGGAGATTATGCAAATGTTGGCTACAATGCTACAAAGGGACAGTACTTCTATGGATGTAAATGTCATGCTTTAGTCAGTGAATCAGGCTATGTCATAGACTACACAATTACTCCTGCTTCAATGGCTGATAGTTCAATGACCGAGGAAGTGTTGAGTCAATTTGGGACACCAACAGTCCTTGGAGATATGGGATATCTAGGTCAGTCACTGCATGATAGGCTGGAATTAAAAGGAATTGATCTAATGACACCTGTCAGGAAGAACATGAAGCAAAAGAAAATCCTTTTCCCTAATTTTTTAAAACGTAGAAAAGTGATTGAGCGAGTTTTTTCTTTTTTGACAAATCTAGGAGCTGAACGTTGTAAAAGTCGTTCGCCTCAAGGTTTTCAATTGAAATTAGAGATGATACTTTTAGCGTATTCTTTACTGTTAAAATCAGCTAAATCACTGGAACCAGAGACTTTAAGATATTCTATCGGGTATCAAGTCATGGCTAAATAATCAACTAGCAATTCGGGTTCTTCCATAAAAATTCTCTCCTAATAAAAACATTATATTAGAATTTTCTAATAAAATAGTTTTAAAAAAAAGAAACCTCAGGGTTTCTTTTAAGCTTGTTCCGATTTTGATAAAAGAATAACAGACACGATGACCATAACAATCCCTAGTAATTCGAGTGGGGTTAACTTCAAGCCAAATAATGGAATACTTAAAAAAACAGAAGTCAATGGTTTAGTAGCTGTTGCAACAGAAACAACAAGCGGTGAAATCAATTGAAAGGCCCTTAAAAGCAACAAATAAGCCAGTGCTGTTCCAACAATAGAGATTGTTAAAACATAAAAAATTGACAACGGTTCAATTCGAAAATCAATACGCCAAACTGGATAGAAGATATTACAGGCAATCCCCGCAAGCATCATTCCCCACCCGGTCATATTAAGTGCGCCATATTTATCCAATAATGGCCGAGGGATGATTGAGTAAATAACAACAGCTACAGCAGCGATAAGCCCTGTTACAAGGGCTAGGGGACTGATTGATAAATGTTTGATATTTCCGTCCGTAATCAACAAAAAAACACCTATCATTGCTAAAATGACGAATAAGACCGATTTGGGTTTTGGTACTTGACGTTGAAAAATGAGTAAATAAAGCATAATAAAAACGGGTGCTGTATATTGTAAAATTGTCGCTGTAGCACTATTTGAAAGTTGAATGGCCACATAATAAAAATATTGAACAGAAAATACCCCACCAAAAACATACAAAAAGAGGGTTGGCATATTCTTTTTTGATTTCCAGACATCAAAAAAACGCTTATGGTCTCGCGAAAAAGACATGGCCAATAAAATAATACCAGCAATCGTTAAACGTGTTGATGTAATCCAAAGCGGGCTACCATGATAATCACGGAAAAAAAGCTGACCAAAAATGCCAGAAATTCCAAACATACAACCGGCAACTACTGCATAAAGTGTGCCTTTAAAAATTTGTTTTTTTACATTCATTTTTATATTATACCATACATCAAGAGGGTTCATTAGGGTTCATTAGGGTTCAATCATCATTATATTTTTATACCCAAATTGCTAGTTAATTTCATTGGAAAATAAATAAGTCGTGCTATCCTAATCTTAAACCACTAAGCATTAGAAAGCGCACGACTTATATGACTTATAATAGCACACTTCCAAAAGTTTTTGTTTATTTACTGACAACCATTGAGACGCTTTATCAAACGAGTGTTTCCCTTGAGGTTCAAAACCGAAAGCACGTCCATCTCGCAACATCAGATTGCTTAGTTATCGCCTGTTACCTATGGGGCGTACTGCATTTTAGTGAAACGCTTAAAGCTAAGCATCAACTTGCTCAAAGTTTATTTCCTAATTTCCTAGAATATTCTCGCTTTGTCCGCCGTTGTAATGCCCTCTTACCGAGTATCCAAGTCATTCGCCAAGCACTCGTCTTTAAAGAGGTTGAAGGAATGAGTGTATCCATTATTGACAGCTTCCCCATTCCTTTGTGTCAGCCGATTCGTAATTTCAGAAGCAAAGTTCTTGGAGATTATGCAAATGTTGGCTACAATGCTACAAAGGGACAGTACTTCTATGGATGTAAATGTCATGCTTTAGTCAGTGAATCAGGTTACGTGGTTCTGTTGCAAAGTTTTCCAAAAAATCTATTTTAGTGTAAAATTGAGAAAAAAGACAGAGAGGACAGAGTAATGAATCATTTTAAAGGCAAACAATTCAAAAAAGACGTCATTATTGTCGCTGTTGGTTACTACCTGCGTTACAATCTAAGCTATCGTGAAGTTCAGGAATTGTTATATGATCGTGGAATAAATGTTTGTCATACTACGATTTATCGTTGGGTGCAAGAGTACAGCAAAGTCCTCTATTATCTTTGGAAGAAGAAAAATAGACAATCCTTCTATTCATGGAAAATGGACGAAACCTATATCAAAATTAAGGGACGTTGGCATTATCTTTATCGTGCAATTGATGCGGACGGCTTAACCTTAGATATCTGGTTACGAAAGAAACGAGATACTCAGGCGGCGTATGCTTTCTTAAAGCGACTCCATAATCAGTTTGGTGAGCCGAAAGCAATTGTGACCGATAAAGCACCTTCTCTTGGCTCCGCCTTTAGAAAGTTACAGAGTGTGGGTTTATATACTAAGACAGATCACCGAACTGTGAAGTATCTTAACAATTTAATAGAACAAGACCATCGACCTATTAAACGACGGAATAAATTTTATCAAAGTCTCCGTACAGCCTCTTCCACGATTAAGGGCATGGAGACCCTTCGAGGAATATATAAAAAGAACCGAAGAAATGGAACGCTCTTCGGCTTTTCGGTGTCTACTGAAATCAAGGTATTAATGGGAATAACAGCCTAAGATATTTGGAGTTCAGAAAGGGCGCGTTTGATTTTCAAACTTCGCAACAGAACCCTTACATTCTTGGACTGTATCCTCTATCGTTTTTATGCTTTTTCTTCTTCAATTTATGAGCGGGACGTTCAGGTTCGCTTTCCCCTCGTAAAATCGTAAAGAGTAGATTTGTTCCTAGTCCTTTGAGCAGATTGAAATTATTTGTATTGTTGCGGTAGTAGTTTTTTTCTTCCACATTTTTTTCTTTGTTAAGTTCATCTTTGACATTCGTATAGTTTTTATCAAACACAGCTTTTAATGTTTGCTTGCCTGCTTTACTAAAATCTTTCGTTTGGACACATTCATTGAAAAACATAACTTTCATGCTTGGATTTTCAAAGAACTGTTTTTCTACTTCTGATAAGTGAGTGTGACCTTCTTCTAATAAACCTGTAAGCAAGCGTTCTTTTGTTGCGGTATCGTACTTCATAGGTTGTCTATCATTCAAAACATCAATCACTACTTTTTCTTCGAGTTGGTCGCCAAAATAGAGAATAGCATTGCACAATTGCTCTTTTTGTAGCCCGTTTAATTGCTTTCTGTCAATCATTGGCAAGTGTTCTTTTATCGTTGTTTCTTGGTAGTAATGAACGGCTTTTATTGCCATTTCATAACGAGCAAGGGGTTGGATAATGCCTTGGAAAGCTTTTTTAACTTCGTCGGATTGACGAGCAACACTTTCTTTATTCTCTAACTGAATATCGTGTTTAGCACAGAATGTTTTAAGAATAGCTTCTTGTTTATTCAGTTTTTCTTTCATCACACGAACACTGATATACGGGTCTTTTAAAAGCAAGGATAGATTGTGTGACAATTCCTGTTGTTGGCTTTTAAGTAAAATTTGTTCCGTTTCTTTTAAGTCAAAAAGCTGTTCATTATGAATGGTTTTATCAACTAATTCTCTTGCCATATAAGGACTAAGTGCGTTTGTATTGACTTTTGGATAGTGAGCAGAAATAAACCGTTGGGCTTCTTTATTTAAAAGAATTTCTGCTTGTTCAACCGCTTCTTTTTGGTCTTTAATTTTACTTAAAATCGGTTCTTGTTCTTGCCCATTCGTCATCGCTTGTTTAGCTAGTGCAGAGTTTTTCCAGTTGTTTAACATACGCTTTTTATCTTCCAATTTCTCAAAGGAAATAAAGACGTTAAGTTCTTTAGAAAGGTCAGATAAAATACGTTTTTCTTTGGGCGTAAAATGACGAGTAAATGGATTTGTTTGGTTCTTTTCTTTGGTTTCTTTTTCTAATTGTTCTTGTTTGTATAAGAGTTGATTATACTTTTTAATTTCTCTATTGATGTCCCCGTTTTCACTAGGCAATCCTTTTAATTCAAGTTGATGGGCATAGCTTCCAAGGTGTTTTGTTGGGAGTTCTTTCTTTCCTTGTTCTTTAAAACTTTTATCCGTTACGGTTATGTTTAATCCTTTTTTTTCTAAAGAGTTATTAATCGCAACTGCCCAATTTTCACGCCATTGTTTTAAGCGTTCTTTACTATCCCAATCCGTTGTTTTTTCTGTGGAGCATTGATAAGTTTTCTTTTCTTTATCGTAAATTTTATTGCCTTGTTCATCATAGTGATAAACTTTTTTTTGACGAGTTCCCCAATCCCCGTTTTCTTTAAATGGGCGGTTTGTTGTCATAATATGAGCATGAGGATTACCGTCTTTATCTCTATGAATGGCAATATCAGCCACCATGCCATGATTGACAAAATTTTCTTGACAATAATTTAAAAGGAGTTCTTCTTGTTCTTCTTCGTTCAATTCAGAAGGCAACGCTAAAATAAAATCTCTTGCTAGTTGAGCATTTTTTGATTTTTCGATTTTTTCTACTTCGTTCCATAATTTCTGACGATTTAACGTCCAGTCAGGTGCATTGCTTGGTTTTAAAATAAAAGTTTTAGGAGCAACACTTCGACCATAGAAATTAAATTTATTATAGCGTTCACTGTATAATTTTTCCCCACTACGATAAGAGGCGCTAGCAATTGCAGACTGTCCTTTCCCTCTTGAAATAACTTTAGCCTCAAAATGATAAATAGCCATAAGAAATGTTCTCCTTTCTTTTATTTTTTACACGAGCAAAGCGAGTTTTTTCAACACGTTCAATCTGAAAGATTGGCAATTTATACCATGATTTTTCATGGTATATAAGTGCGCCCTTATACCTTATAGGGATATTTTACCACTTTTTATTCGTATTTTGTACTTATCTGTCTTTTGCCTTATTTTTTTGGATTTGATAGAATATAATTATCAATAAGTGTTTCAAATAAGAAAGGACTAGGAAGTTATGGCAAAGAAAAAAAGCTTGGAAGATTTACAAAAAGAATTAGCAAAGAAACAAGAAGACATTAAAATTATCAATAGAAAAATTGGACAACAAAAACGATACATTAATACTCGTATTGGAGAAGAACTCTTAAAAGGTTTAGAAATTTCTATTTCTGATTTTGATTCAGAAGATAAGATTAAAAAATTTGTTTCTTTAGTCATTTCAAATTCAAAAAATGCTGTTCATCAACAATTTAAAAATACACATTTAGAAAATGAAAATAAAACCTTGAATGAGTAATAGTTATGACTATTAAAAATAAAAAAGAGTTATCTTCCTCGATTGAACAGTTAGAAAAGGCAATCAATCATCAAGAAACAATTTTAAAAAAATTTGATAATGAACAACTTGATTTTGAACAAATTAAGAAATTAGAAAATTTGTTAATTCAAGAAAGAGAAAAAGCAAAACAAGTTCAAATAAAAATTAATCGTTCTGTTTTACAGAATAATTCTGAAAACTATAAAGAACGAAAAAAACGGACAAGGCAATTAATTCAAAAAGGCGCTTTACTTGAAAAATATCTTGAAGCAAAACATTTAACTGTTGATGAAACAGAACAGCTTTTACAAATATTTGCAAATATGATAAATAAACAAAAACCTGATAAGTATAAAAAAAAGTTTAGAGATTATTCTAAACTTTTTTTATTTCATTATCCATAATTTTTTTGCCACACCTTGGGCAATAGACACCACCATATTGTTTTGCTTTTTTTACTTTTAAACGAGAAATTTCTAAAATATACTCACAATCTTTACATAAAAATTTTTGTTTGATACTGATTATTTTGTTCATTTAATTTTCAAATTTTGATTTTTTATTTTTGGTTTTTTGCTCGTTATGCTTTATTAAACACTTTTCAAATGTGATAAAATTTATTGATTTTCCTTGTTTTTCCATATCTTTATTAAAGCGTATTAATATGTTTTTCTCTATCCCTAGCATTTCAGCTGTCTTTTCAATTTGAGTTTGAGTAAAATTTTCTTTAATTTCTAAAAGGTTTGTACACTGTATCTTCTTTTTGTCTAATATCAACAATTGTTTGATTAGTCATTTTATCTTTCATTTTAAACTTCTCATTACAAATTCCTGCCTTTTAACCGTAGGTAGATATTGCTCGATTGCTTTTTTCAGATACTTCGCTACATTTCGTTTAGAATAGGCTTCTTGTTTGCTAGATACATAAAACAAGTGGTCTTTGACCCCATTCAATCCTCTTAATTCCTTTAACTCGTCATAAAGGGGATAGACGTTCTTTTGCAAACCTGCCATAAGTGCCGTGTCCGTCATTTCAAGAGGGAATAAGAGAAAATTTTCAATCAATAATCGTGTGTACTTACTTTCCATTGCCTGTTTTAATAAGTCAGCTTCATTTCTTGATTTTTCCTCTTTGTCGGATTGATAATCTTTATCTTCTAACTTATAGCTGTTATCGTCTGCTCGGCGTTTCTTTTCAATATGAAACTGTATGCTGTCAATCGAACGCCCTGCTTTGATTTTGTCATAGAACACATTAAAATGCGTATGGGCATTGATTTCTTCTAAAGGTTCTTTTAAAACTCGTCTATTGAAGTCTGTAAAATTCTTATATTCGTTCATTGTGTCAGTAAGTATACGTAACTCACTAACTTTAATTGACGGATTGCGGTAACTTTCCACTTGCTCCGTTCTCCGCCCCCCTTTGACACTGTAATGCTCGTACTGGTTGTAATTCATTGATAACCATTTATAAAGAATAATGCTGTACTTACTGTTTAACTCCATGACATCAGATAAGGCATATTGCGTAAAATTCTTTTTCAAATCAATCAAGTAAGGCATAATTTGCGGTTGAAATTGTAAAGTAACCATATCATTGTAGCTATTCCATTCCACATAAGGGATAGGAACGATACTTTTTACGTTGTATCCTTTGCCCTTAACTTCTTTAATTTCAAAAAAAGCTTGTTTTTGCATTTTTTCAATGGCTTCTTTAAAACGTGTATGTCTCCCATTATCTGATACATCAAAAAAAGTAAACAATTCAGCCTTTGATAAATAAATAATATTGTCTTTGGGTAAGTTTTCCGTATCAATACAAGATACTGCCAACTCAAAAATCTTTAAAGGGACTTTATCCATTTTGGCAACACTTGTGATGAGGTCGTTATGCTCAACAATTTTTCTTTTCTCTATTTCTTTCAAAGAACACACTGTCCTTTCATTGTTGTTTCGTTCATTTTTTGATATAATTTCCATGAGAAGTTGCTCCTTATGAGTAATTTTGGTTAAGCATAGAGAAACTGATTTTTCCGTCTGATTTCTCTATGCTTTTATTATATCACATACCAAGACATTTTTTAATAAATTGTCTTGGTATACATTGTTTTTTGTCTTGGTATACATTGTTTTTTGTCTTGGTATACATTGTTTTTTGTCTTGGTATAATTTATATAATTGGCGGAAACATTGACTTTTTCACCACGTAAAAGAACAAAAGATTAAAATATATATGATAAATATAAATAGGCTAACGCCTTTTTTGATAACCTTTTAAAATCTTAAAATCAAGGTCAAAATCAAAACCGCTCCGCAAGGACGGATTGGGTTTAGTCTGTAACTTTTTACTAGCCGTCATACCATTAGCTAGTATGTTCTGCTTGTCTTGTTTGTTAAGCGAACAGTCGGCACTGTTCGGTCAGGGTTGCACCCTAACAACCTAAAAGCGGTTTGAAATAGTCCTAGGAACTCATATTTACGCTTCTAAGCGATTTTAGAGTGACTTTGGTAGAAATACCGGATACAAAAGAAAAAGCCCTCAAACAGCCTTATTTCGTCATCTGCTTGAAAGCTCGTTGTTGGGTACTAATACTGATTCCTGTTTTTCGTTCAATCATTTTATAAGTTAAGCCTTGCTGTTTTAACTCATACGCCAGTTGCAACTGCTCCTTTGTATATTTCTTTGGTCGTCCTTCTCGAAACTTGGGGTCGTGGGCTTTCGCAAAGCGTTTTCCCTCTTGGGTGCGTTCCAGTATCTAAGGATGAGCTACTTGAGCAAAGTGAAGTAGTCGTTTCAACATCATCGATTCAAAAAAATAAAATCCTCGATAATAAAAAGAATAGAGCTAACTTTGTTACTTCCTCTCAGCTTATTAAGGAAAAACCATCAAATTCTAAAGATGCATCTGGTGTAATTGATAATTCTGCTTCTCCTCTATCTTATCGTAAAGCTAAGGAAGTGGTATCTCTTAGACAACCTTTAAAAAATCAAAAAGTAGAGGCACAACCTCTATTGATAAGTAATTCTTCTGAAAAGAAAGCAAGTGTTTATACAAATTTACATGATTTTTGGGATTATCAGTGGGATATGAAATATGTGACAAATAATGGAGAAAGCTATGCGCTCTACCAGCCCTCAAAGAAAATTTCTGTTGGAATTATTGATTCCGGAATCATGGAAGAACATCCTGATTTGTCAAATAGTTTAGGAAATTATTTTAAAAATCTTGTTCCTAAGGGAGGGTTTGATAATGAAGAACCTGATGAAACTGGAAATCCAAGTGATATTGTGGACAAAATGGGACACGGGACGGAAGTCGCAGGTCAGATTACAGCAAATGGTAATATTTTAGGAGTAGCACCAGGGATTACTGTAAATATATACAGAGTATTTGGTGAAAATCTTTCGAAATCGGAATGGGTAGCTAGAGCAATAATAAGAGCTGCGGATGATGGGAACAAGGTCATCAATATAAGTGCTGGACAGTATCTTATACCCGAATTGCTAGTCTTTTTTGCCTGTGTTCCCTAAAGCAGTATTACTTTATCAAGAGAAAAGTATTTGTAAAGTAATACCTTTTTCTTAACATCATCCTTGATTATAAATGCTATTACTCTTCGTTTACTACCTACTTAAATTAATAAACTATTCTTCTAACTCTTTTAAACTATCATCTATTTAAGCCTCTTTCATAATTCAAAGGATAACCTATGAGGTACTATCATGTTCTTACCAATTAAATACCAAAGGCACACCTTAGCAAGATAAAAGCATTACTTTAGTAATACTTTTATAGTTCACTTTTTTCAATTAGCATATCAATAATTACTGACCTTGATTTAGCATTAAATTTTTTTACTAATTCATCTAGTTTTTCTGAATTACTTTTTTTTATTGAAAAACTAGTTTTGATTTTTTTCTCCCAACCCAAATTTGTGTTATTATCTTCCGAAATATTTTTTACTACTTGATAATCATTATTATCAAAGGTCATATCTTCAAACTTGTTTGCCATTTTACTCTATCCCCTTTGTTTCTATTTGGTTGAATACTTTTTTTAATGATGCAATGAATTTATTTTGTGTATGAGTTTGCCCTGTCTCTTCTAAATAATCAAATATTCCCTTTTTAAGAAGCATACTTGTATTAATAGCTTCTTTTTCAGGTACAATTCCAATTACATCATTTATATTTTTTAACGCTTCTAAAAATTCTTTAGATGAATTAGTATTGTGTTTAACTCTATTTCCTAAAAAATAGATTTTTGCGCTAACATATGATTTACAACTGACAGGATCAACAACTTCATTTTTTAAAGTTGAAACGCTTTGTAATACCTTGGTATGACTTTCGTATCCAAAACGACTTGGTTCCATTGGTGATATTACCTTATCCGCAACTGCCACACCATTTTTGGTTAATAAATTCCATGCAGGCGGTAAGTCTAAAATAATATAATCATATTTTTGATTTAGTTCTTTTGAATTTTTTACAAACCACATAAATAACAATAATTCTTTATTAGGTTTAGTTGCCAAGTTATCTGCGATTTCTTCTAAATTACTAGTTGAAGGAATTACATCAATATTTTTTTCAACCGTAGTAGCAATGATTCCAATTTGGGGATTGCTGAGAATTTCTGAAATATTGTGTTTATCTTTAAAATTAAAATCTTTTGTCTCAAATGTACCAGTTAAACTTTTTTGTGAATCCAAATCAATTAATAATGTACTTTTATTATTTTCTTGCAAATATTTTGCAAATTGGAAAGCCATTGTAGTCTTTCCTACACCACCTTTAATTGCCATAAAACTAATTACTTGCATACCTTATTCTCCTCTTTAAACTACTTTAGTATTCCATAGGTATTACTTAAGTCATACCTATATCTTAACACTTGCGTAAGATAAAGTCAAGAAAAAAGTCATACCTTTGCACGACCTTTTTCTTTCTTTTGTGTTAACTTCTTCCTTACTCTTTCATTTGCTGTTTACTCAACCTTGAATTAAGATATTGTTTTGCTGATATACTTAAATACTTTACGATATTCTTTTTATCATTTGAATAATCTACCATCTTTCTTCGTACATAGTCCATATGCGTTTCTAAGGCATCTTCTCCGAGTTCTTTTACAAGTTTATCATACACAGGATAAACACTCTCAGCAAGCTCTAAAATCGTGTCCTGGTTTGCTATATCAGTTGCATACAACAAAGAGGAATTTATAAGTTTCATGGTAAAAGGATTTGCAACTGCTACTGCATAATTAACCTGATTTTGAGCTTGATTTTGTTCTTCAGTTAATTGTGCTTGTACATCATTACGTTTATAGTTCTCATCTTTCCAATTTGCTTTCTTAACTATATGAAACTGTATTGAATCGATTGAACGTCCTTTTTTTATTTTTTTATACTCAACATTAAAATGAGTAAAAGAATTTATTTCTTTAATTGCATCTTTTATGACTCTTTTTTCAAAATTATCAAATCTACTATAGTCATCAACAGTATCTGTTAATTCTCTTAAGTCACTAATTATTATCCTAGGACTCTTGTAATCTTCCAATTGTTTCTTCGTTCTATTAGGTTTATATTGGTAATGCTCAAATTGATTATAAGACATAGAGAACCATTTATATAAAATAATACTGTACTTGCTATTCAGTTCCATAATATCTGATATGGCATATTGCGTAAAATTATTTTTTAAATCTATGAGATAAGGCATAATAGCTTGATCAAAACGTATCAAAACTTTATCATTATAATCATTCCACTCAACATAAGGTATAGGTACTATCCGTTTAAACTTGAACCCTCTATTCTTTTTCTCCTTTATTCTGAAAAAAGCTTGTTCTTGCATTTTTTCAACAGCTTCCTTAAAACGACGATGTTTATCATTATCAGAAACATCAAAAAAAGTAAATAATTCCTTTTTTGACAAGAATACTATATTATCTTTAGGAGGAGCATCAGTATCTATACATGAAACAGCTAGCTCAAACATTTTTAATGGTGTCTTATCCATTTTTGCAACTGAGCTAATTAAATCGTTATGCTCTGCCACCTTCCTTGAACTTATTTCCTGTATTTGTTTATTTCTTTCTCCTGTGTCTATCTTTTGCATAATCCACTCCTTTTATGATTTAAATAAATAATAACACGAAACACCTACAAACACAAATAACTTGTAGGACTATACACAGTTTTTTGTAGGACTATACACAGTTTTTTGTAGGACTATGCACAGTTTTTTGTAGGACTATAATCCTGTTACCCCTTGCAAACACTAGATTTTTTTTTTCGCAAAAGAACAAAAGACAAAATATATAATATAAAATAATTAAAAGGGACTCTAAGGAGTCCCAATTTTCTTTTTTTAAAATACCCGAATTGCTAGTTGATTATTTAGCCATGACTTGATATCCGGTAGAGTATCTTAAAGTCATTGAATTCACGGTTTTAGCTGATTTCAATATTAGAGAATAAGTTAAAAGCG
>NZ_BCVK01000049.1 GCF_001591705.1 Lactococcus cremoris subsp. cremoris NBRC 100676
GTGCTTGTTCTGATAAAGTTATTACATTGGCTTTAGCTGGTAAAGTTACTCCTTTTGTGACAAGCATATTTTCAATTAAAGAGATTTCTCCTTCAATATCAAAGTATACATTGTTAAAATTATCACTTATTGGATAATCCAAAGGATGTTTTTTTATATATCCTCTTATTTCTTGTAACATTCTCAAAAGAAAAATTGGGTTGCCCACATTAGAAAGTCGTCCTAATATTTTGTTTATACTGTTATCCATTCATTTTCTCCAATTATTTTATATTATTTTCTAACTACATTTTTCATCAATTAAGATTTATTCCGATAGTAGCTTTTCTATTCTCTCTATTTTTTGATCTTGATAGTCATTGTAAATGACCCAAAACTCATAATCTCTTAAGTCAATTTCTAAAGGAATATTAATCTTATAATCTGTCAAAGACATTTGGGTAACCATAAGTTTACTCCGCTCAAAAGGTCGCAATTTATTTCTAATTTCAAAATAATTAAATATTCCGTTTGTATAAATTTGAATCACTACCTGGTTTTCCATCCTCTTAATTGCAATGGCTTTCATATTTATTTCAATTTTTGGAATTTTCGAGTTTAAAACTGGATAATAATATTGATTTTTTTCTCTTCGAACAATTCCAAGATTTTTTTTAGCAAATGTCTCAATGAATGCCATCTATTGAATCTTATAATTCCTCTATAATCTTCTAAAAGTAAATATCTCCAAACAGTTTTTCGTGCCCCTGTCCGAAAATAAATTGTGGGATCAAATTTTAGCTTTCCTAAATATCTGTCCATACTCACTTTAAAATCTATAATTCTTTTTAAACTAAATTTATATCCGACATCTCTTCGTAGTCCAAAATTATAGACAAGCCATTCCAAACGTCTAGACAAGAATTTCTCTTTTGATGCATCATCAGGAAAAACTTGATTGATGTAACCTAGAGCTCGTAACCAAGAAATCATAAAATCTCTGTTGACCGTTTTACTTAAACTTAAATTATCATTGTCTCGATTCAAATATGTGGTTAATTTCTCACCCTGAGTAATTTTTTTGGAAAATCTCATGGCTTCATAAAAAAAGTCACATCATCGGCTACCCTTTGACTTGGAAAATGAAGATTATTGTTCTCAATTAACTTTCTCCTTACCATGATACCCTGAGGACCCAGCCATTCATAAAAAGCAGCAGGAAGTTCTTGTATGTCACGGTCTATCTTATTCCCATCGAAAAAGTAGGCTCTACTCTTAAGGCTAAGTTTCTCATTTACACTTTGGACTATACCGAAAAATCCCATATCATCACTTGATTTTTCCAGAGTTTCAGACATATACTGAAGAGCATTCTCATCATACCAGTCATCTGCATCTAAAAACACAAGATACTTCCCACGCGCATTTATTAGTCCAACATTGCGAGGCCCATGTGCACCACCGGTATTTTTTGTAAGTTGATAAAATTCAATACTGTTATATTTTTGGATATACTTTTGTACAATTTTTGCTGAATTATCAGTTGATTTATCATCAATAAAAAGTATTTGAAGTTTTTCTAGCCCAATACTTTGATTTACTAATGAATTAAACATCTTTTCCAGATAGGGTTCATTATTATAATTTGCAATAATAACAGAGACTTTAGGTGTATCAAAGACTTTTGTAGAGGAGCTTTTTTTATAAATTGGAAGATTAAATTTCCATTTTTCGTTATTTAGATAATTATAATGATCATATTCCATTTGTAATTCTTTTGAAGACATTATTTTTAACCCTTATTTAATATAATTCGTAAAATGATTACGAAGTTCGTGTCGAGAGGCTAGTATCCATAAACCTCTTCTCTATAAAGTAAAGAAAATTAAAAGATAGTTCTTCTTTTTTCAAAACAAAAGAAACTGGAAGTTTATATTAAGATATCTTTTTCTATTCTCTTTAAATTGTTGTTTCTGTTACTAATCCTTCCCAAGTTCTACATCATTTCAAAACAATATAGTCATTTACTGACCGATTATCTTGACTAGCATAAATTGCTTGCCCGTTTAATGACATTTGACTGGAGCCGCCCCCATCCATTACGAGAGCAATTTCTAAATGAAGACTTTCAAGTTCTGACATAATTGCCGGATAACCTGTATTGGTATCTGAGATAATAAGATAGATGTTATTGTCTTTATCATTTCCTAAAAAAGAATGAATTTCCCAATTAACAGTTCCGTCGCTTGGTAAACTTTTCCCATTTTTTATAAGAATGGAACCAAAACTAAAACTCATATCAGCGCCTTTTTTTAATATTTCACTTGCTGGTGTAGTTGAATCATAAACCTCTGATGAACCATCCTTATTAAATACAAAAGCATATTTGGCTCTTTGGTCAGAGTTCCAATCTTTGAACAGCTTTCCATTGTTAATTTGAAAACCCGTGATTTTCCCAGTTGTCATGTTAAAGCCAGAAGCATTCATAATTAAGCTATCTGGATACTTACTGACCACTTCTGTCATGCTCAATACAGGACTATCAGTCGAAGTTGCAGTTTTTAGAACTTGCGGACTATGAACTTTATAAATTTTAAAATTTCCTGTTGAAAGATCTGTAAATTTTTCTCCACTTCCTTGAGATTTTACTTGAAGCCAATCTGATACGCCAGTATTTTCTACTGGAACAATCGCTTGAGCCTTTTCTGTAGAACTTTGGCTTTTTGATATCTGAGAACTTGAAGAAAGATAACCATTTGATTCAGAAGTTTTTGTAACCTGTTGGCTGGTCGTTGGAGGAATATATGTCGCTTTATCAAAAATGTATTTTCCTACCATTATTAACAAAATAAAAAAGATTAGGATGAGTGATGAAACCAATATTTTTTTCGGAAAATTATTCTTTACCATTTGCCCCTCTTTCTTTATAATGATTTTCTAGTCTAATTTGGATTAAATCTTTCATATTATATCACTCTAAATTACCCGAATTGCTAGTTAATTTCATTGGAAAATAAATAAGTCGTGCTATCCTAATCTTAAACCACTAAGCATTAGAAAGCGCACGACTTATATGACTTATAATAGCACACTCCCAAAAGTTTTTGTTTATTTACTGACAACCATTGAGACGCTTTATCAAACGAGGGTTCCCCTTGAGGTTCAAAACCGAAAGAACGTCCATCTCGCAACATCAGATTGCTTAGTTATCGCTTGTTACCTATGGGGCGTACTGCATTTTAGTGAAACACTTAAAGCTAAGCACCAATTGGCTCAAAGTTTATTTCCTAATTTCCTAGAATATTATCGCTTTGTCCGCCGTTGTAATGCCCTCTTACCGAGTATCCAAGTCATTCGCCAAGCACTCGTCTTTAAAGAGGTTGAAGGAATTAGTGTATCCATTATTGACAGCTTCCCCATTCCTTTGTGTCAGCCTATTCGTAATTTCAGAAGCAAAGTTCTTGGAGATTATGCAAATGTTGGCTACAATGCTACAAAGGGACAGTACTTCTATGGATGTAAATGTCATGCTTTAGTCAGTGAATCAGGCTATGTCATAGACTACACAATTACTCCTGCTTCAATGGCTGATAGTTCAATGACCGAGGAAGTGCTGAGTCAATTTGGGACACCAACAGTCCTTGGAGATATGGGATATCTAGGTCAGTCACTGCATGATAGGCTGGAATTAAAAGGAATTGATCTAATTACACCTGTCAGGAAGAACATGAAGCAAAAGAAAATCCTTTTCCCTAATTTTTCAAAACGTAGAAAAGTGATTGAGCGAGTTTTCTCTTTTTTGACAAATCTAGGAGCTGAGCGTTGTAAAAGTCGTTCGCCTCAAGGTTTTCAATTGAAATTAGAGATGATACCTTTTAGCGTATTCTTTACTGTTAAAATCAGCTAAATCACTGGAACCAGAGACTTTAAGATATTCTATCGGGTATCAAGTCATGCCTAAATAATCAACTAGCAATTCGGGTTCTAAATTTGATATATCTAAGAAAATTTTAAATATTTAGTAAAAACGGCTTACCTTACAACGCTTAAATTTATTATTTGTTATCTTTTAAAAGATATTTTGTGATGTATGAAAATTAAATTTCTTTTATTTGTCAATTGTATTATTTACTTCAATTATTGTCAATATAAATAAAGTAAAGTCATTCACTTTACGTTATTTATATTCACTTAATTTATATGTAATAAAAAAACTCCAAATAATTTTGAAGTCTTTTTATTATTATTCTGTAATTCCAAGAAGTTGCTTAATTTGTTTGACTTGCATTTTAGCATATTCTGTTGGATTTGATTTTTGGAGGGCAGCAAGTTGTGCTGCTTTTTGTGGGTCAGCTTTAAGCTGTGCTTCCATTTGTTTTTGCATAGCTGGAGCTTCTTGACTTAGTTTTTTAACTTGGTCTTGAGTTAAAACGAGCCAAGTATCTTTCGGAACTGATACAACAGATTGTTGTTTAACCAATTCATTTTGTTCTCCACCAACGCTAAACAGTAATTTATAAAAATCAGATGACCAAACACGTCTAGTTGTTTTAGTCGTAACTGTTGCTTTAGTATCATCTACTAATTTATAAGTTGCAGATTTTTTAACAGCTTCAACAATATTTTTTTGATTTGGTTTGAAATTAGTATCAGCTTTTTCAGCTTTTTCAGCTTTTTCACTATTTCGATATACCAAAACATAGTTGTCAGTATTTTTTCCGATTTCTGCTTTAATCATCATGCCATAAGGAGCTGAATTATCTCCAGCAGTATAGATTTGGTGAGTACTTGAAGTTGTTACTTCTTTCATTCCCCAGTTATCTTTGATGTGCATGGTCAACATAGCAACAGAACCCGCTAATAATAGAAAGGAAATTCCACCAACTAACCAATGAGCAATTGTATTCTTTATGAACATGAAACCAAAGAAGGTTCCAATCATAAACACTACCAATAATAATATAATCAGCATTATTTATTTTCTCCTTTCACTTCTTGTTCTTCAACTGGTAGGCCAGCAATCATTCGGCCACTCTTCAAAGAAAGAGCTACAAAAATACCGATGATTGCAAAGACAAGTCCAATTGCCAATGAGGCATGGTAACCTTGCAACATTCCTTCAATAGCTTTATTTGCAAATTGCAATGGATTGGCTGCTTTCAATGATGAAGCAGGCATATTAATCGTAATTACGTTTTGGGCTACTGAAGAAAGGAGGGCAACGACAACTGATGATGCAACTTGACGTGCTGTATTATTTGAAGCTGTAGCTTGAGCAACTTCATTTACTGGCACTGCATTCATTGCGCTTGTTGTCAATGGCATCATAACCATACCTACACCAACCATACGTAAGCCGTAAAGAAGAGTAACAAAATGATCAGGAGTTGTAGCTGTGAAGAACATAAATGGTACAGTACCCAATGCTAAAACAAGGAAACCAATAACGGCGAGACGTTTTGAACCAATACGGTCATAAACACCACCAGCAAGTGGGGCTACAACAGCCATCATCAATGAACCAGGTAAGAGGACAAGTCCTGAGTTGAAGGCAGAAAGTCCGTGAACATCTTGAAGATAGAGAGGAAGCATCATTTCAACACCCATCATTGCCATTGTACTTAAAGCAAGGGCGAGAGTGACTAAAGTAAATTGTCGAATCTTAAAGACACGGATATCAAGGAAGGGATCGTCCATCTTAAGTTGACGCAATCCAAAGAGAAGGATGATAATTAAACCACCAACAATTGGGGCAATTACAGTATTAAATTTACCCCATCCATCAGTTGCAACGTTTGTGAATCCCCAGAGGAATGCACCAAAACCGGCAACTGAAAGAATAACTGAAAGGAAGTCTAATTTCATTGGACGGTTTGGAATAACATCTCGCATGGCAAAAATTGAAACGAGGAAGACAATTCCGACGACAATCATTGGAATAAGGAAAATAGTTCTCCAACCTGCATCAAAAGTCCAGAAGATAAGATTAAAATCATGAGTGATTAACCAACCTGCAAATGTTGGTCCTAAAGCTGGAGCAAGAACGAGTACAACCCCGGCAACCCCCATGATAGCTCCCATTTGTTTCGCTGGGAACATATTAACCAAGGCCACTTGCATCAATGGCATCGTAATCCCAACCGCAATGGCTTGAAGAATACGACCAGCAAGGAAAATCCACCAACTTGATGTTGGTGCAGAGTAAGCAACAAACATTCCTAAAAATAAAATTGCGTATGCTGTCACGTAAAGCCAGCGAGTAGGGAATTTTGTTGCTAAATAAGCTGAAATAGGAACCATAATCCCATTTGCTAATAAGAACCAAGTTGTTGCTTGTTATGCTGTTGACATTTTGATGTTGAAGTCATTCATCAATGTTGGAATCGCTGTTCCAAGTGATGTTTGCATCAACATGGCACCAAATGTACCAACCAGAATCAAAATAAGCATTCCGATTCGGCTATAGTGTTTACCATGTATATCTAAATGGTAATCTTTTTCGTAAGTATCAGGCATTTTTTTCCTCCTCTTTACCTTTATCTTCTTGTGCGAGTTTCATGCCAATTTCTAAAAACATTTTGAAATTTTCAATGAAACTTTCTGTTCGTTCTTCACCCATTTCTTCAAAAACTCGCGCCAAATTTGAGCAAGCTTCTACTCTAATTTCTTCTGCGACACGTCGACCTTTGTCAGTAATTGCAACCAAAATTTTTCGACGATCTGTTCTTGAAATCTCACGAGTAATCAAGTTTTTACTTTCAAGATTATTTAAGATTATTGCTATTCTCGCCGTACTTGTATGCGTGAATTTTGCAATCTTACTAGGAACAATTTGCTTACCAGCTTCCTTATAAAGATAGCCTAACACCAAATGCTCCCCCTGGGAGTAGGTATTAAAGCGGTGCATCATCTCTGCTTTTCCTCTTTTCATAACAGTTGTGAGGAAAACCTCCGCTGCCTTGTTGTAGTCCATTTTCACTCCTCCCTAACGGTAATATTTATTAACGACGTTAACTATTATAATCCGTTCGCTATCTTTTGTCAAGAATAAAAATTCTTTAAGGAAAAAAATTTTTTGAGTTCTAAAAAAGCCTGCAATAGCTTGCAGACTTACTTTTAATTTTATAAATTTATCCAACAATTCGAGCAAAGGCATTCTTTAATTCATTATTCTCTGTTTCTTTTAAGTGTAAATAATGATTGGTATTTCCTTGATTTTGGCCAGTGTAGAGCACAAGAGGACGGCCAGCTTTAAGCACAAAGAAATAGACATGATTTTCAAATGTATTCTTTGTCCCAAAATCCGAGTAAACATCAACTAATAAATAATCTCTTTCTCCTTCTCCTGTCTCTGACCATCTTAAATCAATCGGTTGATTATTAATGGCCGCTTTCCAAGCTGTATTATCATTTAATACTGAAAATGGAAGAGAGAGTCCATAAAAGTCAACGTTATGCGTAGGATCATATTGACTATAGTTTTGATTCATTTCTTTCCCCCATGCACTCATAAACTCTGCAAGTCGGAACTTCTTTTCTGAATTCCATTTTATTTCTGTTTGAATCGTTGAACTTGATTCGTCAGTTGTTGTTGTTTTTGAACTACTAGTTTGACTTTTTATACTTGAATTATTTTGAGAGGTAGAACTTTGCTGAGAGATGAAGCTACTTTCAGAAGTCGTTTTTGAAACTTCTTTAGTTTGTTTTGAACTGCAAGCTGACATTCCAAATGCCGTTACTAATAGAATCGTAACCATATATATACTTTTCATTTATTTTCTCCTAATTTTATTCTACCTTAAAAGTAATAAAAAAAACTATTTATATCCTAAAAAAGTATTAAATTTTAAAGATCACTAAAGCCAAGTATCGTCAAATATTAATAATACTGTATATAGTAAATAAAAGCCCCTAGATTCAGTTAGGGGCTTTTAACATCAAGAAATTAGCGACCAATTTTTTTAGCCGAAATGATAAGCATCATCGGACGCCTCATTTCATTTTTCATTTCCTCAAGTTCTCTCATTTCAATCGGAGGTTTAGGTTCAATAACATTAGTAAGTTCAAATCCTGCATTTAATAAAGTCATCAAATAGGTTGTCACTGTTCTATGATATTTAATCACTGACTCTCCTAGAAAATTGACTTCCCTCGCACCTTCATAATAATAATAATAATCAACTGGAAAATGGCGGATATTACCGTTCTCATCATAAGACCAATCTTGTTCTCCAGAAGAAGTAAACAAGGGGTGTTCGACTGAAAAAATTAATTCACCATTCTTTTTAAGAGATTTTGAAATCTTCTTCACTAGCTCCTCAAAATTTGAAATATAATGAAGGGCTAAAGAACTAAAAACAATATCAAAAGAATCAGTTGAAAAATCTATCTCTTCTATTGCAGACTGTCGATATTTAATTCGGGCATCATGATTCACTTTGTTTGCCACTTCGAGCATCTTATGAGAAAGGTCTATTCCTACTACTTCTAGCGCTCCATGGTTAGCCGCATATTTACAATGCCAACCATAGCCACATCCTAAATCTAAAACTTTCTTTCCTTGAAAGTTTGGTAGTATTTTTTCTAATTCATACCACTCTCCAGCGGCTTTCAAACCTTCTTTAGACCTTGGCATTGCTGCATAATTTTTAAAAAACTGGTCATCGTCATATTTATTTTGTTGCATTTTTTCTTCTCCATGTAAATATAGTTAGTGATTTTATAGATATTTACATGGAAAATACAATTTTTTGAGCAATAATTCCTTGATTCATTTGTCTCCTTTTATAATTGTTTAAGTGAGATTTTGTAATTTATAAACACATTCTATCACATGCCTTATAAAAAGTCACTCAAAATTCAAAATAAAGTTTAATAAAAAAAGTAGGGTTTCCTACTTTTAAGAATAACTATTCCTTTTCTTCAACTTCTTTGAGCGCTTTTGAAGCTTCGCCAAATAGTTCTTCTGCTTTACTTGTTGTCTTCTCAAATGTATCTTGAATTCCTGTTTGAGTTCCGACAGTTGCATTTCGAAGGGCTTCTTCTTCGAGTTCCTTCATTTGCTCATCACTCAATTTTGGATTCATTTCAGGCATAGGCATTCCTCCTTCTTAAAATCATTATATTACAAACCAATTTAAAGCGCTAACATTATGCTTAATAAAAAAATTCCAGATACAACTGGATTTTTTTATTAAGCATCAATCGTTGAGTATTGAGCATTATTTTCAATAAATTCACGGCGAGGTTCAACACGGTCTCCCATGAGCATATCAAATATTTTATCTGCTTCTGCTGCATCTTCAACAGAAACACGTGCCATCAAACGATGTTCAGGATCCATTGTTGTTTCCCATAGCTGATGGTCATCCATTTCACCAAGACCTTTATAACGTTGGACCGTAGGTTTTGTTCTCCCTTGTGCCCAGCGTGCTAAAGCTTCTTGTAAATCTTTTTCTTGATTTTCACCTGGTTGAATGTATTCTTTAGTTTCAGAACCTACTTTTATACCATAAATTGGTGGTTGAGCAATATAAACGTAGCCTGCTTCTACAACTGGACGCATGTAACGATAGAATAGTGTGAGTAGTAGTGTTCGGATATGAGCCCCATCAACGTCGGCATCGGTCATGATGACGAGTTTATGATAACGTGCTTTGGACAAATCATAATCTCCCCCAAAACCTGTTCCCATGGCAGTAAATAATGAACGGATTTCTTCATTGGCTAAAATTTTATCCATTGTTGCTTTTTCAACGTTCAAAATCTTACCACGAATTGGGAGAATGGCTTGGAATTCACGATTACGTCCCGATTTAGCAGACCCTCCGGCTGAATCTCCTTCGACAATAAATAATTCTGCTTGTTCAGGATTATTCGATGAACAGTCTGCTAATTTACCAGGAAGATTTGAAATTTCAAGACCTGATTTTTTACGTGTCACTTCACGCGCACGTTTAGCTGCAATTCTGGCTTTACTTGCTAAAATCCCTTTTTCTACAATTTTACGAGCAACTTGTGGATTTTCCAACATAAATGTTGTCAGTGCTTCGGCAAAAAGTTTGTTGACAATTCCTGTTACTTCTGAGTTTCCAAGTTTTGTTTTGGTTTGTCCTTCAAACTGTGGATTAGGGTGTTTAACTGAGATAACGGCAGTCAATCCTTCACGCACATCGTCACCAGTCAAATTGTCTTCATTTTCTTTAAGAATTTTATTTTGTTTGGCGTAGTTGTTAATGACACGAGTTAGGGCAGTTCTAAACCCTTGTTCATGTGTTCCACCTTCATGAGTATTGATATTATTCGCAAAAGACATCACTACTGAATGATAAGTATCTGTATATTGCATGGCAACTTCAACAGCGATTCCATCCATTTCACCTTCGGTAAAAATAGCTGGTTCAAAAATAACTGTCTTATTTTCATTCAAATATTCAACATAAGACTGAATCCCACCTTCATAATGGAAGTGAACTTCATTTTTTTCATTTCCTTCACGTTTATCTGTTAAGGAAATACGAAGACCACGATTCAAGAAGGCAAGTTCACGAACACGCGTTGCGAGTTTGTCAAAGTCAAATTCAACAGTTTCTGTAAAAATTTCTGGGTCTGGTACAAAGTGAACAGTTGTCCCTCTAAGATCAGTTTCACCAATAATTTTCAAATCATCTCTAACGAGACCGCGGTGATACTCTTGAAAATATTTTTGACCATCTTTATGGACGGTAACATCTAAAGTCGTTGACAAGGCGTTAACAACAGAAGAACCTACACCGTGTAATCCACCAGAAACCTTATAACCGCCTCCGCCAAATTTACCTCCGGCATGTAGAACGGTAAAGACGGTTTCTACCGCTGGACGACCTGTTTTTTCCTGAATATCAACAGGAATTCCCCGTCCATCATCAACAACTGTAATTGAATTATCAGGTTCAATAAAAACCTCAATATGGCTTGCAAATCCAGCAAGTGCTTCGTCAATTGAATTGTCAACAATCTCCCAGACCAAATGGTGCAAACCTTCTTTTGATGTTGAACCGATATACATCCCAGGGCGCATACGTACAGCTTCAAGACCTTCAAGGACCTGAATCTGGCTGGCATCATATTCGTCTGCAAGCATTTCTAAATTTTTATTTTCTTCGTTCAAAGTTAACTCTCATTTCTATGAAAAACTTATTACCATTATACCACAAATCGGCGATTTTAGCACTTTTCTAAGGTATTTTCATCTCTAACTCTTCAGATATAAATAAGCAAATTTCCACTGAAATTTGCTTATAATCAAATGATTTTTTAAAGATTACAAAAGGATTTCTGTCAGTTCATGAATAATATGGGTCGGTTCATTAGTAAGTAAGACATTCTTTGTAGTGTCAGATGTTTTTACTGACTGAATTGAATCATTAGAGCTATCAAAATAAATGGTTTCTACTCCAGCAGCATTTCCAGCTTCAATATCTAATGAGCGGTCCCCAATCATCACTGTCTTCTTTGGATTAAGCTTATACTTGCTCAACAAATAGTTAATTGATTCTGGCGCCGGTTTTCGTTTAAAACCATTATCAGCTGTGACAACTTCTGTAAAATATGAGCCAATCTCTGCTGCTGACAGAATTGTCAGTACTTGATGATTACGATGTGAAATCATAAAATTTTTCTTACCATTTACTGACAGACTTGTCAGTACTTTTTTTGCACCAGAAAAGAGAATTGGCTTTTCTAATTCTTCGGCCTCTAATTTTTTATATTCCTCTAAAAATCCCGGTAAATCACTCGCAAATTTTTCAACAGCATAAGCCGTTGAAACTTTCAGTGCATCATATACGTCAGTACGCAAAACAACACGCTCTGCCATCGACCATAGTGTGGCAGCAAAGGCATGGCTAGAACTTTCATAATTGTCTAGCAAAGTTCCGCCTAAATCCCAGATATAATTTTCGTAGTCCATGTAAAATATTATACCACACCTATCGAACTGATGTATCTGTTAAATAAATATATTTATTATTGAATTCATTCTAATTTAACAATTATTTCATTGCCACTCAAATCTTCGATAATAAGTTTATTTTCGTCAGCAGATTGTAAACGCGCCATCTGCTTAGCATGCTCTTTTATCTGATTAAAGAATGCTTCATCATCAACATATATGATGAATTCTAGCAATCCAGGTAAATCTGTCGTGCGGTTATTCAAATTGCCCCCAGCCCAATTATTGAAGGCAAAATGATGATGATAGTTCCCCGAAGAAATCCAACTTGCCGAATGAACCGCAAACTTCTCTGTCATTTCAAAAAGCTGCTGATAAAAATTTGTCGCCTTTACGACATTTTCAACAGTCAAATGAAGATGACCCATTCTAGTTTGAGCTGGAAGCTTATATTTGTTTTCACTTTCTGTAGCTATCGTCAAAAGACTTTCTGCATCAAGGTTTTCCGTTATACCGATAATTTTATCTGCCTGTTTATCCCAAAGCTTCTCATCATTATCCTGATAAACTTCGATTCCATTTCCCTCTAGGTCTTCTAAATAAATTGCCTCGCTGTAATCGTGATTTGCAGCACCAACAATTGGAAATTCATTCTCTAGCAGGTGCTTTAAAAAATTTCCCAAATCAGAGCGGCTCGGTAAAACTAAAGCCAAATGATATAAACCATAAGCTTTTGTATCATCACTCTTGACTTTTTCTAAACGAATAAGTTTAGTCTGGGCTTTTTCACTCCCTAAATCAACACCTGTTTCATCTTGATTTAAAATATCCATTCCCAAAACTTCTTGATAATATTGTGCTTCTAATTCTAAATTAACAACATTTAATGTGACTGAACCTAATCTTACTTTTGATTGATATTGGTACATAGAGCCTCTTTTCTATTGTTATTTCACGTTCAAATATACGTTTACATTCGTAAACCCTAATTATATTATAACTTTATTTATTAATCTGAACAAGAAAACACACTTATTTCCTTTCTTAATTTTTTTTATAAAAAAATTACTCCTAAAGCAGAGTAATTTTATTGTTAATTTTTATCAGAGATTATTCCAAAAATTTTTCTGATAAAAATGAAGTATCACTCCTACCGAAAATCCTAAAAGGAGGACTAGGGCAAGGTTAACAACTAAAGGATATGGAATAAAGATAATCAGGGCAATAATTGCTCCAATGAGTGCTCCTGCTCCCAAAAGCGTAGCAAAGAAAATGATAAAAACCCGAAATCCCCCAGAACCTCTTGTAAAAAGTTGAGTCAACGCAGTCCAATTTAAATTTAAGAGATGCCAATCTCTGACAAAATAATGAAGTGAAATCAGATATACCCCAATAACATTCCCAATTAACAGCCCAAAGAGCAAGGTAACAGGGACTTTCAGTAAAATACCAATCACTAAAGATAAGATTAAATCAAGAACTAGTTGAATAAAAACGGCAAAATGAAATTTCACTCTGAGATAGAAATTCAACTTCATGGGTAAGCTTTTAAAATAATTAAAATTTTCCCGATCAAGTGAGATAATCATTGAAGGAAGAGAACTATTGTTAATGGTCAGAAAAGCTAAACTAATTCCGATGATAGGAAAAATAGCAAAAAATTTCAAATCCAATTTTGACAAATTTAGACCACTAGATAAAAGACCAGGCAGCATAGCAAGCGGAAAAATAAAGGATCCTGTCAGCATTTGAATCCATAAGGTAGGATTTTTAATTAGTCCTAGATTATAAATTCTTAATTGTGAGGTAAAATTTCTCGTTCTTCTTATTTTCCTTTTTTGAACAATTCTCGTTTCTTTTGACTCTTCCAAGAGAATTTTAAACATTTTTGGAACCACTAGAAGTGTAAAAACATAGTAAAGAGCAATCAATAAGATTATAAAAAAGAGAAAACTAAATAAACTATAAAAAGAGAACGGATTTACTAACCATTTCCAAAAAGGTAAAAATGGCAGAAAAGTTCCTCTATCCAACAACTTACCTGTCGCACTAATCGTCGTTTGAGCATTATTTAGATACATAATCCCAGCAAAAATTCCAACCATTGAAATCAATAATAGTATGGTCTGAGAAACTTTTTTATAGCGTTGAAATATTTTAGATTGAACCAAAAAAGTAATCAACCATGTACTAAGCAGTAAGAATAATAGAGCAAACAGAAAAAATCCAACTAATCCGAGAAAGAGGCCAATCACTCCGTTTGCCCTAAAACCTGTTATTCCAAAAAGCACTAAAAGAGGCATTAAATAAGGTAATATAACAAAAATTACGACTAAAAATTTAGCAGCAAAAATATTAACATTTTCAAAAGGGAGAGGCAGATAATCTCGAAAGTCTTTGCTCTCATAAAAAATATTTAAAATTGCTGACAAGGCTTGAGAAAAAGTCATCAGGGCAAACAGAGCACAATAAAAAGTAAAAAATCCCGGATATTTTGGAAAGTCAATTGCTAACATCATCAGTCCGAAAAATGGCAACATGATGAGCGAGACAAGCCCATATTGAATCAAAAGTGATTTGGTTAAATTTTTTGTTTTACCTTTTTCTCTTTGACGTTGGGTAGCTTGAGGATTGGCATAAAGGAGGTTGACACTAAAAAGACTTTTAATTTGTTGAAGATTCATCATCGTCTCCTCTATTAAGCTCTTCTTGCTGACGACCTACCATTTTGAGATAAACCGATTCCAAAGATTGATCTTCTGCTGAATCTAATAAAGCATCAACTGTTCCCGAATAAATTAGTTCGCCAGCTTTTAAAATGGCTAGTTGATCACATAGCTGTTGCGCTACTTCTAAAGCATGTGTAGAAAAAATAACCGTTTTTCCTTGGGCAGCGTGTGCTTTCATCAGATTTTTCAAATCAAATGCTGCTTGAGGGTCCAATCCTTGCAAGGGTTCGTCAAGTATCCAAATATCAGGAGTCGATAAGAGAGCCCCAATGACAATTACTTTTTGACGCATTCCATGAGAAAAACTTTCAATTGTTTGATATTCTTTCCCTTCAATATCGAAAAGTCGTGTAAGAGTTTCTAGTTGTCTTTCCTTTTCAGAGGTTTCAAGTGCAAAAGCTGAGGCAATTAAATTCCAATATTCTTTAGGAGATAATTGTAAAAAGATATCCGGAGTATCAGGAACATAGCCAATTCTTTTTTTGATTTCTGAATGATGTTCAGCAAGATTTAAACCATCAACTAAAACTTGTCCACTTGTCGGTTCAATAATACTCGTCAGACATTTTATTGTTGTGGATTTCCCTGCCCCATTATGCCCTAAAAAACCGAATATTTGACCTTCTGGAATTGTTAAACTTAGATGATTTAGAGCATACTGCTTGCCATACATCTTTGTTAATTCTCTAATCTCAATCATAAATTTTCCTCAATTCATTTTATTTTTGATGTTAAATGCTATCTTTGCATTTATTATATCATAGAATATTCTGAAAAAAGTCAAAATCTTGTATATAAGAAAAAGAAACCTACTGGTTTCTTTTAAGCTTGTTCTGATTTTGATAAAAGAATAACTGAAACAATAACCATCACAATCCCCACCATTTCTAGTAGTGTTAATTTTAAGCCAAATAAGGGAATACTTAAAAAGACAGAGGTCAGTGGTTCAGTGGCTGTTGCAACCGAAACAACAAGAGGTGATATTAGCTGGAATGCTCTTAAAAGCAATAAAAAAGCCAATGCTGTTCCCACAATAGAAATCGTCAAAACGTAAAAAATTGAGAGGGGTTCAATTCGGAAATTAATCCGCCAGACTGGATAAAAGATATTACAAGCAATTCCCGCAAGCATCATTCCCCATCCAGTCATATTTAACGCCCCATACTTATCCAATAAAGGACGTGGAATGATAGAATAGATTACGACCGCAACACCCGCAAGAAGGCCTGTTACAAGGGCAAGTGGACTAATTGAAAGATGTTTGATGTTTCCATTTGTAATCAATAAAAAAACACCTATCATTGCTAAAATAACAAATAAGACCGATTTAGGTTTTGGCACTTGTCTTTGGAAAATGAATAAATAAAGCATAATAAAAACGGGTGCTGTATATTGTAAAATTGTCGCCGTGGCACTGTTAGACAATTGAATGGCAACATAATAAAAATACTGAACAGAGAAAACTCCACCAAAAACATACAAAAATAGCGTCGGCATGTTCTTTTTTGATTTCCAGACATCAAAAAAACGCTTATGGTCTCGCGAATAAGACATGGCCAGTAAAATAATACCAGCAATCGTTAAACGTGTTGATGTAATCCAAAGTGGGCTACCATGATAGTCACGGAAAAAAAGCTGACCAAAAATGCCAGAAATTCCCCACATACAACCGGCAACAACTGCATAGAGCGTGCCTTTAAAAATTTGTTTTTTTACATTCATTTTTATATTATAGCATATATCAAGCGGGTTTCACGGGGTTCAATCATCATTATATTTTTATATATTACATTGTTAACTCTAAAGGAGTTTCAAGCAAAACTAAGTTAAATACAAACTAAATATTATGGTGAAAATATATAAAAAAAACATTTTAAATAAAATGTTTTTTTAGGTTATGGTTATTTTAATAAAAGAATCGGATAAGAATTCCACCGAATATTAGGACAATTACACCACAGAGTCTATTAGCCATCTGAGCAAAAGCAATCATTTCCATTCGATCTGAAGCAGACAAGACAGCAATGTTACCTGTCCCCCCCATAGAATTATTGATCATCCCTGCACCAATGGCAGTTTCGACCGGATAAAGTCCAAAGAGACGAGCCAAGAACCAACTAGCAAGTCCCATTACAACGACACTAGTCAAGCCTAGTACTACAAATTGCCATGTAAATGCTGAAGCAAGAGTATTCAAGTCAATCAAAGCAAGACCAATCCCTGCCAAAATAGCATGAGTAAGGTTTGTCATAATCACTTGGTTAAACATTACAACAGATTCTTCTAAATCTTTAGGAACAGTATTTGTAGCTTTTAAGATAAATACAATAATAATCATAAATGCATATTGATGAATATTAGGGAAGAATTTGTTCAAGATGTCACCAGCCATCAGAAGGGCAAAGGCAAAGAGCATTCCTGTTCCGATTTGTTGAGCATCTAATTTTATTTTAGGTTTAGCTAATTCTTCTTTAGTTGCTGCAACAAGGGTACCATGTCCGTTATATTTAGATTTGTTGAATACTTTAGCGATAGATAAGGCACCAATAATCGCAAGGATGTTACCAAAAGTAACTGCTGGAGCAAGTTGAGAGAAGATAGCTGCCTGATTTCCATGAGCCAAACCAGCCGCATAGATTTGAGAAAGCGGAGTAATTCCGGCTCCCATACCACCTGACATCATTGGCATAGAAACATACATTACAGAATCTGAAAAACCATTACCAATGAGCATTCCTACGAGACCTACTGAGAAAAAGCCAATAACCATTGTGATTAACGCAATTGGAATAAATTTTTTCGAAGCTTTCACTAACAGATTTCTGTTCATGCCTAAAATAGATCCACAAATAAGTGCAGCTATATAGAAATCAAGAAAACCAAATTTTCCACCCATAAAATTTGAAACTGCTCCAATAACATTAGATGGAACAATATGGAAGAAAGATAATAAAGTGGCACCAATCAATGTGAAAACAGAGCCCCCACCTAAGTATGAATTCATAATAGGTAGTTTTTCTCCTATGAAGTACAATAGGTGACCTAATGTTACAAGTAGGAGAGTCAATCCTACCATATCAAGTGGAAGTTTTCCCAATAGTGTTACGACTATGATGACAGCTACGAAAAAGGCATACAAGGGAAGACTAATTCCCGATATTTTCGTTTCTTTAAGTTTTTTCATTTAAGATATTCCCCTTAGTACTCTGGATACCATTTAAGATCACGAACCGCTTTAGCCATATCAGTTTCTTTAGATTCAGTAAGACCTTGTTCTTGTGCTTTCTTAGCAACTGCTTCTGCAACTTTAATTGATACATCGGCAACAAATTCAAAAGGAGGAAGAACAGGAGCACCAGGTTTACCTGGGTCTACTAAACCGCTCAATGAGTGTGCAGCAGCTCCGATCATTTCATCTGTCAAAAGTTTTGCTTCAGATGCCAACATTCCTAAGCCCAAACCTGGGTAGATAAGTGAGTTATTTGCTTGACCGATTTGATAATCAACACCTTTGTAGTTGATTGTTCCTGAAGGAACACCAGTAGCGACAAAAGCTTTTCCATCAGACCACTCAATAACTTGTTCAGCAGTAGCTTCCATTTTTTTAGTTGGATTTGAGATAGGGAAGATTACTGGGCGCTCTGTATTAGCACACATAGCTTCAACAACTTCTTTTGTAAAGGCACCTGGATTAGTTGAAGTTCCTACCAAAATAGTTGGTTTTACTGTCTTAACAATATTAAGAAGATCAGTCATATCTCCAGCATCTTTATAATCAGCACGTTTTTTAGCAAATGGTTTTTGAGCTGGTGTAAGGTCATCCATATCATCAAAAAGTAGACCTTGTTGATCAATCATGAAGAAATGTTTGTAAGCTTCTTCTTCAGAAAGGCCTTCACTAACCATTTCCGCATGAACACGACCAGCAATACCTGCACCGGCTGAACCACCACCATAGCAAAGGTATACTTGGTCAGTTAATTTTTCACCTGTAATGTCAAGTGATCCAAAAATACCACCTAAAACAACAATACCAGTTCCTTGAATGTCATCATTGAATGTAGGGATTTTTGTTTTGTAGTTATTTAAAATTGTGGCAGCATTTGAACGACCGAAATCTTCCCAGTGAAGGTACAATTTAGGGAAAATTGATTCTGCAGTTTCTACAAATTGATCAACGAAACTGTAGTATTGGTCACCATAAATACGTTCTTGGTGATTTCCAAGATACAAATGATCTTCCAAAAGTTCTTTTCTATTTGTTCCTGCATCAATAACAACTGGAAGTACAGAAGCTGGATCAATACCTGCTGCAGCTGTATAAATCATTAATTTACCAACTGAGATATCAACACCTTGAGTTCCCCAGTCTCCGATACCAAGAATTCCTTCAGCATCAGTTACAACAATAAGGCGAATATCTCTATCACCTGCTGCATTTTTCAATGTTTCAGTAATATTTTCAGGGTGGTTAATATCAAGATAAGCAGCATATTGTGGATCTACAAATAAATGACTGTAGTTTTCAATTGTATCAGCAATTGTTGGATCATAAACAACTGGGTTAAATTCTACAATATGTTTATTAAATAAGTAGTAAAACAAAGTACGGTTTGTATTGAAAATTTCCATCAAAAAATGTCGTTTTTCTAAATCAGATGGTTTTGTCAAATATTGTTCGTAAGTTTGTTCAGCTTGTTCTTAAATTGTTTGAACATTTGGTGGAAGAAGACCAATCAAACCCAATTCTTGACGTTCTTTCATAGTAAAAGCTGTTCCTTTATTTAAAAAAGGATTGTTTAAAATTTCATGTGCACGCATCGTACAACCTCCATAAAAATTATAATTAATGTTATTACTTTATTACTATAAACTTCTTTTATCGTTATAGTCAAATATCCAAGTGTTGATAAATTTCATTTATAACAAACCAATAATGTAACTGACTACATAAAAAGTTCTATGAAAAAATATTTGATTCCTAGTCAAAGTTTTTAGTAATACTCAGCTTATAATCGTTAAATTATGATTTCCTCCTAACCGCTTTATCATCAGGTTTTATGGGCATCAAACGGAAGTTAACTAACAATTTTTGTCAAGAAAATGTTTGTTTATCTGAAGTACCTATTTTTTTAATTAAAGAAAAATCGTCCTATTTTATGAATTACTATTTCCTATTATATGATAGTATTCTAAAAAAGTAGAGTAAAATGATGTGAACCCCAAAAGCTAGACTTTTTAGACAAGAATAATTTCTTGTCTTTTTTTTGTTATTTTGAATAAGTTAAACGATATTGGATTGGACTCATCCAGTTCAATTTTTTCTTAATTCGTTTCGTGTTGTAATAGTGAATCCATTTAGTAATCGCTTGTTCAAGTTCTTCAAATGAATTGAAAACATGACCATAGTAG
>NZ_BCVK01000050.1 GCF_001591705.1 Lactococcus cremoris subsp. cremoris NBRC 100676
CTATACCACAATCACTTTCATTCTTTTTATTCAAATTAATTATTGTAATTTTTTTAAGTTAAATAGAAGAATCATGTTATAATAATTCTAGTACATTTGAAAGGAAAAATTATGATTATCCGAGAACTTTGCCTTGAAAACTTCACAAAAGTCCCACAAGCGCTCCAAGCTGGTATTGAACGAATTGAGCTTTGTGACAATCTTGCTGTTGGAGGAACAACACCTTCTTACGGCGTCATTCAAGAAGCTGCCGAATATGTTGCCGAGAGCAAAACAACTCTGGCAGTCATGATTCGTCCACGAGGCGGCAATTTTGTTTATAATTCTCATGAACTTAAAATTATTGAGACTGATACACTCAAAGCTGTCGAAGCTGGTGCTCAAAACATTGTATTTGGTGCCCTCACGACTGACAATAAAATAGATAGTGATGCACTCGAAACAGTGAGCATTGCTGCCCAAGGACTTCCTATTACATTTCACATGGCCTTTGACGAAATTACTGATCAAAAAGAAGCCATTGACCAACTTGTTGAATTTGGAATAGATAAAATTTTGATGCATGGTGGGCCACTTGACCAACCATTAGATACTGACAAAATCAAATCACTCATTGATTACGCTCAAGGAAAAATTAATATTATCATTGGTGGAGGTGTCAATGCTGAAAACTTTGAAGAACTTGCTCAATTGACTGGAACAAACTACGTTCACGGTACAAAAATTATTAATTTATAAAAAAATAATGACAGAATTTCTGTCATTATTTTTTATTTATTTTTTAATCGGAATCTGACATAGAACTTCGTCAGCAAAAAGTTCACCAATAAAATCACAAGTGTCAAGAAAAACGGTCGAACAAAAATTAATGATAGCACTAATTCAACAATCGTCACAAACATCATTACTCTAAAAATAATCATGCGTAAGCCGGCAGTTTTTACCGCTTTTTTCAATGGATAGATTCTCGTCAAAAGTTGATAATCAAAAGTCGTTTGTAAAGATAAAAGCTGAAAAATAAGCAAGTAATTAAAGACTACCACCATAACAATGGCAACAATACCATTCTTGACAAAAATCATTGATAAAATTGACAAAATAAGGAGGCGAATCGTTAAGCCCAGATAATCTCCTGACCGTAAAAAACTTCGTGTAAATAGATATTCGTAAGTTCTTTTTGTTTTTGTCAGTAAAAAATCAAGGTATTTTCGACGATGACTGTGCGATTTGAGCCCTTTAACATTTGTAAATAATGAAAATAGTCGCAAAGTTCCCGTTTTTCGCGCTTCCTCTAAATCAATCAATCCCGACCAATCTAAAAGTCCACTGTTTTGAAAGCGCCAAATTTGATAAGCCAGTAAGCCAGCTTTAATCCCAACAAGAACCAAAAACCAGAGAATCAAGAAAATAGGATTAAATTTTAATAAAGGTGCCGCAATCAGAACCAAAAGCCCTGATACAATTGCTGGAAGAATTAATGAACGAATCAAACATTTAATTAAATAAGCTCGAACTTCCAATTCTTTTGTCAGTAAAAAAACCTTATCGGGGGCTTCGATAAACGTTGCTAAGCGTCCTAAAACTTGGCTAAGCAAACTGACAAAAACCACCAAAATAATCTTACCCCACAAATTCAAATGATGAACTTGTAAAAAATTAACATATTGCACCACTAAAGCGCCCAATAAAATCATTAAGAACAAAACAAAATGATCATTAAAAACATAGCGAAGATACTTTATATTTTGTTGGTACCAAAGTTTACGACGTTTTTTAAAAATTTCATTCATGCGTCTTTCCTGCCTCTACAACTTCTTTAGAGTTTGGAATATTCCCCTTTGTTAAAGCAAGATAAATCTCATCTAAGCTTGCTTTTGGTTGATTAAATTGACTCCGTAACTCCTCTACTGTTCCAAAAGCAACAACCTGCCCTTCATGCAGAACAATGAATTTATCACAGAATTTTTCGGCAGTTGCTAGGATGTGGGTACTCATCAAAATCGAACTCCCCGTTTTTTTCATCTCCATCATCAAATCAATTAAATCCTGAATGGCAAGAGGGTCAAGTCCCATAAAGGGCTCATCCACAATATAAAGGGAAGGTTCAACCAAAAATGCGCAGATAATCATGACTTTTTGCTTCATTCCTTTTGAAAAATTCACTGGGAACCAATCCAACTTATCGCTCAAACGAAAGGTTTCAAGCAACTTCTCTGCTCGTTTGAAGGCAAGGTCAACAGAAATCCCATAAGCCAAGGCTGTCACCTCAATATGTTCACGCAAAGTCAACTCTTCATACAAACTTGGTGTTTCTGGAATGAAACCAATTTTTCTGCGGTAACCTTCTAAATCTTGCTGTAAAGTCAAGCCATCCAATTCAATCTGTCCAGAATATGGAGTTAATAGTCCAATAATTTCTTGAATCGTTGTTGATTTTCCTGCGCCATTTAAACCAATAAGTCCAACGAGCTCTCCTTCTTTAATTTCAAAATTAAGTTCTTTTAAGACAGGGTATCCCAAATATCCACCCGTTAAATTTGTTACTTTTAACATATATTCCTCTTTTAAATTCTATTCTATTTCCATTAGTGAAGTCATTCTTAAAATACGTTGTGCATAACTTGGACTTTCATCATCTTCGGCAATTACGCCTTTTAAGTCATCAAGATTATCAGTGATAATCCCGTTCACTCCATTAAACATTTGTTCTCTCATATCCGTTTCATCGTTAACTGTCCAAGCGAAAACCATTTGATGTTTAGCCTGTGCTTTGTCCACAAAACTACTGGTAAGTGTCGTCGCTTCCATTGTATAAGCAGACATTTTAGTTTGCGGAAAAAGAAGATTGAAAGGAAGGATAAAACTGACTTTAATCTTCGGATTAATTTTTTGTTCAATCAAGAGCGCATTATAATCTAAAGAATGAATCATTGCTTTATCCTTTAAAAGTCTTGCACCATATCTTTTACTAAAGTTTTCAACCATCTTCGGAGAGTCTAATGGAGATACTTTAATCTCAACCAATAATTTTTGATTTATTTTTTCAGCGGCCGATAAATAATCATCAAAACTTGGAATTAAAGCTTTTTTACCATTTTCAGAAACGACTGTATTTGTCAATTCTGCCAAGGTAAGTTTTTGCGGCGGGCTATCAATTCCAGCTAAATCTTTTAATGTTGGGTCATGAAAGACGACAAATTGATGATCTTTCGTTTCTTGAATATCAATTTCAACATAATCTGGTTTTGCTTTTGCTGTTGCTTCTAATGCTGGGATAGTATTTTGCACACCATTTTCCTCATCAACTCCTCGATGAGAAATTGTCAGCGGAACAGTATCCATAAATCCTTCTACATAAGTCCAACTCACTAAAGCAAAAAGTAAAATCGTCAAACTAGAAAAAATCACCTTATACTTCATGCGGCCTTTAGGTGCTATTTTAGGAACTTCAAAGCTTTCCATTTGAGCTTCATTAATCAAATAACTAAAAAGCATCATCAAACTCAAAGTAGAAATAATCAAGCTTCCCAACCAAATCAAATCCAATATAGAAACTGCCCCAATCAAAGCAAAGGAAGTTTTATCAAGATAATCTTGCGCAAAGTAGCCCCCCATAAAAAGAAGCCCCTGCATTATTATACTAAATAAACCGATAAGTCCAAAATAAACAGAAAGTCTAAAGAATTTTCTAACTCCCTTGGTCCGTTTTAAACTCTCTTTTATCGCCAATTTCAAGGGTTGACCTTTTAGAATCATAAGCGGAAGAGTTAAAATCAAACGCGTGCTAATCCAGAAAGTAATAGCATAAAATAACACTAAAATCAGCATATTTTGCCAACTTTTTAGGAAAAATTCAAGTGTAAAAACCGGAATCTTGATTTTTGACAAAAGCGGTGTACTAAAAACATATCTCCCAAAAGGAATAATTAGTAGAAAATAAAATAAGAAAAAGCCTAACTGTTGAATTTTAACCTTTTTCGCAGATGAGACAACTTCCTTAAACAAATTTTTCAAAGTCAAACTTCTTGACTGAATCAATCGAATTCCTTTAAATTGAACAATAAATTGAACATAGACTAGAAAAATTAATAAAAATAAAATGATTAGAAGTCCCAGAACGCCCAAGAAATGATTTTGAATCAAATTCCCCAGATTATTATAAGAAGGGAATTCCTGACAGACGCATAATAAGGCCCGAGATTGATTCTAACAGAGGAATAATCACAAAAGTAATTGCTAAAGTTGTTCCTATAAAAACCGAGATATATTCAAACCAAAATTTTGAAAACTCTCGTAAATATTTAAAAATCAAACCAAATGGTCGATTAGCTTTTTTTCTCACCATTACTTTTAACTCCCATCCTTTATATCCTTCCCCACCTCTATCTAGGTGGATTAAATTTTATTACATTATATCAAATTTATAAAATAAAAAGTGCTTAAATTTCAATTTATAATAAATACAAGTTTTATTCATTATAGCATAATTTAAATTTCCTCTTTTCAATAATCGCTCTTACTTTTGAAACCCCCGTTATTATTACTGGGTTTTTTCTACTTTTTATACTATAATCTATAGTAGATTATAAAGTTTTAGACTTCTTTATCAGAAGTTACCGAATAATGCTGGAGGAATTATCGAAATGGAAGATTGTATTTTTTGCAAAATTATTGCTGGTGAAATTCCAAGCACCAAAGTTTATGAAGATGATGATGTTGTTGCTTTCCTTGATATTACTCAAACCACTAAGGGCCACACATTAGTTGTTCCCAAAAAACACTACCGCAACATTCTAGCGATGACAGCTGAGGAATCTGCTGAACTTTTTAGTAAAGTCCCTCAAATCGCCAGTAAACTTGTGGATAAACTTCATGCTAAAGGTATGAATATCTTACAAAATAATGAAGAAATCGCTGGGCAAACTGTTTTTCATACTCATATTCATTTGATTCCTCGTTATGATGAAAATGATGGTTTCATTGCAAAATTCACAGCCCATGATTATGATTTAGCCGAAATAGCCAAACAAATTAATGGCTGATAAAGGACGTGTCTATGTTTGAATTATTTAAAGACTTAAAGAAGTTAATGACTGACTTATCTGAGGAAGTCAACACAATGAAAATAAATCTTGAGAGAGTGCAAGAAGAAAGCATCAAAGCAGAACGTGTCGGTCAAGATATACAAAAGAAAGTTAATGAATTTCAAGTATCCATTCAACCAAGAGTGGAAAAAATTAATGAACTTGTAGAGCAAATAAATAAAAGGGTTGAATAATATCAGCCCTTTTATTTATTTGATTTTTCTTGATGTTTATAAAATTGTCGCCCCCAAAAAATCCCCAATAATTGAGCCAACACGAAACCAACGATGATTACTGAAACCTTTTCGACATCGTGATGTTGAATATAAGTAAAGACATGTTGTGAAAAATATAAGACAAGAATAAAGAAAATATTAATGATATTCATGCCAATAATTCGTCGATACCTTCCCTTTGTACTTTCCCAAAAACTAATAAAAAGGAGAATAATGGTAATAACTTCTAACCCAATTAGAGTAAGATTTAGGACTTGAAAAAGGTAGGCAATTGCAAAGATAATTGTTGTGTAAGCCCATAGAAATAATAACATACCTAATTCTAGCATGTTTTTTTAGATTCTACAATAAATAAAAAAAAGAGAAAATTAATTTTCTCTTTTTATTTTTATTAGAATGAAGCTGAATCAACTTTAACACCAGGACCCATTGTTGTTGTAACAGAAAGGTTTGTGATGTAAGCACCTTTAGATGCAGCAGGTTTAGCAGCAGCGATTACAGTGTTCAAAGCTTTAAAGTTTTCAACAAGTTTTTCTGTGTCGAATGAAACTTTACCGATTGGAACATGAACGTTACCAGCTTTGTCAGCACGGTAGTTAACTTTACCAGCTTTTGATTCACCAACTGCTTTAGTTACATCCATAGTAACTGTACCAGTTTTAGGGTTAGGCATCAAGTTACGTGGTCCAAGGACACGTCCAAGACGTCCAACAACTGCCATCATGTCAGGTGTTGCAATAACAACGTCGAAGTCTAACCAACCACCGTTGATTTTAGCAACGAGTTCGTCAGAACCTACGAAATCTGCACCAGCTGCTGTAGCTTCTTCAGCTTTCGCACCTTTAGCGAAAACAAGAACACGAGCAGTTTTACCAGTACCGTTTGGCAATACCATTGCTCCACGGATTTGTTGGTCAGATTTTTTAACGTCGATGTTAAGGTTGTAAGCAACTTCTACAGTTGCGTCAAATTTTGCAAATGAAGTTTCTTTTGCAAGTGCTACAGCTTCTTCTACGCTGTATGCTTTAGTTGCGTCGATTTTTTCAATCGCTGCGCGCAATGCTTTACTTTTTTTAGCCATTTCTATTTTCTCCTTGTGGTAATATCGGTTGTCTGTCTTCCTTGTTGTCTTTGAATATTCGCTCTGATTCACTTAAAGGAAAAACTTTTCCTCAAAACAGAACCTTTACACTAAACGTCGGACGAAGAAGAAAGCTCTGCTTTCCTCATTTGCAACCTTGAAACAGTGTTTCAAGCCACGTTCCGCACCGCTCAGTTGAGCCAATAGATTCTTTTTTATAACAACAAGCGTAACAGCCTTCCACTAAATGTGTGGATTGCATGTGTGACTTTTTCTGAATTTACAAAATGTAAATCTCGAAAATTTAGTCGAAGTACGAAGCGACAGGTTCCGAAGCCTACCTAAGTAGGTGAGGGTTCTGTCAACGAAGTAATTCGTCTAAATTTTTAGTCAGTAACAGTGAATCCCATAGATTTTGCAGTACCTTCAATCATTGACATTGCAGTTTCAACTGATGCTGCATTAAGGTCAGGCATCTTAAGTTCTGCAATTTCTTTGATTTGTGCTTTTGTAACTGAAGCAACTTTTGTTTTATTAGGTTCACCAGAACCTTTTTGAACGCCTGCTGCTTTTTTCAAAAGAACTGCTGCTGGAGGAGTTTTTGTGATGAATGTGAATGATTTGTCATCATAAACTGAGATAACAACTGGGATGATCATACCAGCTTGGTCAGCTGTACGAGCGTTGAATTCTTTTGTGAATCCCATGATGTTAACACCTGCTTGACCCAAAGCTGGACCAACTGGTGGAGCTGGTGTTGCTTTACCGGCAGGGATTTGTAATTTAACGAGTTTTTCTACTTGTTTAGCCACGATAAATTCTCCTTATATTTTGTTTTCGTGATGTGGTATGATGCTGTATTTTACAGCTTCCACGCCTTATATGTGAAAATTCACATACCCGAGTATTATATCAAAAAAAGAGCACTCTGTCAAGTACTCTTTAGTTTATAAATCTTGTTTTCTGATAAGAGAGAGTCCGAGTAATCCAAAAGCAACGATTTCAACTACTGAGAAGATAATCCCAATCAAACTATTATTTGACATCATATTTTGACTATCAATCGATACTACGTTTATCGAACTAGTAAAGATGGTGAGGACAATGCCTACTCCCATTGCAATACCTAAATAAACGAAAACTCCCCAAAATTTGCCTCGGGTCATAATGACAACGAAAAACAAAATAACAATAGAGGCCAGAGCACCTGCAAACGAATTAAGCAAGACCATCCAAACACTCCTAAGAGAAAGAGAGCGGGAAACCATACTCAAAAATTCACTTAGTTGTCGGGCATAAACGCCTAAAATTAAGAAAAATGGAATAATCAAAATTGTAAATAGGGCCAGTAAAGTCGAAAGAATTGTCGAAATTAATTTAATAAAATAATAGGTCATTCGATTTACTCCAGAAGCAATCATTAAACCTAAAGCTTTATTACTATAATCAACTGACAATAGATGGAATTGATAAATGATTTGAAAGGCCCAAATTCCAAGTCCTAAAGCTAAAGTGAAGAAAATTGTTAAAGCTGCCAAGACAGCTGTTCCGGCACTATTATGGCTGTATCCAGAAACTGTTTGTCCGATAAGATTGATGATTAAAATTGAATCAATTAAAGCTAGAATCGCCATAACTCCGATGACAATCAACCAGCTTTTATCACGAAAATTTCGGTAAAACTCCATTTTAAATATATTTTTTGCGTTCATCAGTTGACACCTTTCTTGATAAATTCAGCAAATTTCGATTCTTTTTTAATACTATCAAAGTTTACACCTTCTTCAACAGCATGACGGAAAGCAATTTGGAAGTCTTCAGGGCTACTGTCAAACTTAATTGTATTTTCTTTAATCTCTACTTGAACACCTGTCTTTGTCAAGAAGTCGGCTAAGACTTGGACATCGGTCACAGAAACCGTATAAGTCAAGACTTCTTGTTGATTTTTCAAATCAAAAGTAGCTGTGAAATCGCCATTAGCCAGAAGATAAACTTTATCACAAATTGTTTCAATGTCTTCTTGGACATGGCTTGAAATGAGAATCAATCGTCCTCTTCCTTTGAGTTCAAGCAAGTAATCTCTAAACCACTCAACAGATTTTGCATCAATTCCACGGAAAGGCTCATCGAAAATCAAAATTTCTGCATCATTCATAACTGAGATGAGTAGAATTAACTTTTTCTTCATTCCAAGTGAATAAGTAGCGACTTTTTTGGATAACATTTCAGGGGTTAAATCTAGTTTCTTAGCTAGGCTGAGTGCTTTGTCCTCATCAAATTCTCCGCGCAAACCACCAAAATAGCGCAGATTAAATAGACCCGTGTAACTTTTGTAAAGTTCCATATCATCAAGCATGATACCAACTTTTGCAAGCAATCGCGGGTTTTCTTTGATTTCTTGACCATCAAGTTGGATATGTCCTTCATAGTTTGTGATAATATTTGTCAAAGTTTTGAAAAAGGTGGTTTTCCCCACACCATTATTCCCAACAATTCCATAAATATGGCCCGATTCAAAAGCTCCTTCACTAATAGACAAAATTAGTCTAGCTTGATATGAGAATTTAAGTTTTTTTACTTTAATTTGCATAAATCTCTCCTTTGCGTCTATTATATCATTTTATGATCTTTTTTTAAGAAAAATTTATGATAATCATTAGGCTTCCAAATAACTTAGCCAAACATTTTCAAAAAGGGTGAGATTAAAATAAAAAGGTGCTTCTGTTTCTAAATAGGTCGAAATTTCATCGAAATCTTTCGATTGTTTCGGAAAAAGTGGATCTTGAAAAACAAGATTTGCAAGACGAGTCGCATCGTCTTTCTCTACTGGTGCGCGATGGCGCATTAGGTAATTATAAAATGTCATTTTCTCTTTCTATCTAGTGATTCACAGGATTTTTTATTTGTCTTCCCATTGTTTTTCCAAAAAATCATGGCGGATTTTACTTGATTGGGCATAATCTTCTGGATTTTTTCTGTAAAATCCTTGATGATAGTCTTCTGCTGGCCAAAATTTTTGAGTCTTCTCAATACTTGTCACAATTGGAGAGTCGAAGTTTCCACTGGCTTGCAATTGTGCTTTACTTTCTTTGGCAATCTTTTCTTGTTCATTATTTTCAACGAAAATAACTGGACGATAGTTATCCCCTCGATCTTCAAATTGACCAAAAGCATCTGTCGGGTCTGTCAGTGTCCAGTAAAGTTCAACAAGTGTCTGATAATTAATTTTACTATTATCAAAAATAATTTCTACTGCTTCTGTGTGGCCGGTCAGGTGCATTTTTACTTGTTCGTAAGTTGGATTTTCAACATTTCCACCTGTATAACCACTCGTGACCGATAAAATTCCTTCACGTTCTTCAAATGGTTGTACCATACACCAAAAACATCCACCTGCAAATATTGCTCTTTCTGTTGCCATTATTTCTCCTTTGCTTTAGTTGTCTTGTGAAATATTATAGCATAGCTCAAAAAAAGTAGCTTTTAGAGCTACCTTTTTTTACTGACAGAAATTTTTTAAGTCGTCTTTACTGATAGAATTTGCTGACGAAGTCTTTAAACTTAGCTTCTCTCTTTGAGTAAAGCTGTCAGTAAATTATTCTCCAATTAATTCTGTGCCTTCTGGACTTTGTTTGATTTTTTTTGCTTTCATCAGGCCACCGAGCGCTTTTTTAAATTGTCCTTTTGAAATACCAAATGTGGCTTTGATTTCATCTGGATTTGATTTATCATTAAAAGCCATTTTACCGCTCATTGATTGAAGATAGGCCAAAATCATTTGACTATCAGCATCAAGCATTTCATAAGCACGTGGTTTTGCTGACAGATTTAGACTACGGTCTTCTTTTCTAAATCCGATAACACGAACTTGCAGTTCTTGACCAACGCGTGGGACTGAGAAACGCTCATTAGGATGAATAAATCCTAGCATATTGTTGTCAGGCAAGTACACAAAAGTTCCTGATTCTTTATTTCGGTAAACAATAGCACGTAAATCTTGGTTTTGCATATTGTCATAACCAGGTCCAGCAAGGTTCCAAAAATCTTCATGCCAAGCCAAATGACCCCAAATCCGCTCTTTTCTGTCAACAATTAATTTCACATAAAGTTGGTCGCCAACTTTTGGCCATTGGTCTTTTTCAAGTGGCAAATCATCAAGAGATACAACCACGTCTTTCCCTGGTAAACCTGTGTCAACAAAGGCACCGAGGTCTTTACGAACAGCTGTTACCGTTCCCCAACCATATTGCTCATTTGTTGCTTTTTGTTCCAAAGTCGTCAGACGACGATGTTCATCTTTATCCACATAAACAAAACCAGTAACCACATCGCCAATAGCATGTTCACCTTCTGTTTTGTCTAACCGTAATAAATCTTCTCCTTTTTGGAGAAAATAGAAACGTTCACTTTCTTCCACGATAATCGCAGAGATTGTTTGTCCAATAATACTCATTTGTTCCTCTTTATTAAATGTAATTTAGAGACTTCTAGTCTCTCTTAATTAATATTTCCTTCGTAAATCCGTGACTTGTCACCCCAAGGATGATAACCGTCAGCTAGATAATGAAAATCAAACTGTTCATAAAAATCAATAAAATCTGTTGCTAAGTAAAGTTTTTTAAAACTAAAAGTTTTGCATTCTTCTTTGACAACTTCAATCAACAGACGAGCAAGCCCTTGCTGACGAAATTCTTCTTCGACATAAAGCGCACAGAGCCAAGGATATAAATCCATTCGACTAATAAAATCATTGCTAATTAGCCCGCAGCCCGCAATAATTTTTCCTTCATCAACAATCAGGTACCACAGAGGAATAGAATTTTGACTATCCAAACTGTGCTTCAAACAGTCTTCATAAACAGAATTACTCTCAGCACTCCCCCCACTTTTCCTGAAAAAAACTGATGGCTTTTTTGAGATAGGACTGTTGCTCTCTGAGTTTTATCACTTTTCTCAATCTTATTATCCTTACAAAACTTTGATGTAAAAACGGCTCAATGGAGCCGTCAATGCTTTTTCAAATTACTTTTTTGTCGGTTTTTTAGATATCCAACAATTCTTTTTCTTTTACTGATGCAAGTCTGTCAGCTTCTTTTACAGCATCATCAGTCACTTTTTGAATCTCATTTTCAAGATCTTTAAGATCATCTTCTGTGATTTCTTTTGCTTTTTCTGATTTTTTAGCAGTATCCATTGCATCACGGCGGATATTACGGATCGCTACTTTTGCTGATTCAATGTATTTACCCATTTCTTTGACAAGTTCGCGACGGCGTTCTTCTGTCAACATTGGGATAACTAAACGAATGACAGAACCGTCATTTGCTGGCGTAATTCCAAGGTCTGATTCATACAATGATTTTTCAATGTCTTTCAAAATTGATTTATCAAAAGGAGTGACCATCAAGACACGAGCCTCTGGAATTGTGATTGACGCTAACTGATTAAGTGGTGTTGGTGCACCGTAGTAAACAACTTGAACACGGTCAAGAAGACTTGCATTGGCACGACCAGCTCGGAGGTGTCCCAAATCACGTTGTAAACTTGCTAATGAGTGTTTCATCCGTTCTTGAGCTGTTGTAACAATTTCGTTTGCCATTTTATTTCCTTTTTCTACTTTATTAATTCTTTTATTTTTACTGACAGAAATTCTACCAAAGGCTAGCCATTGCCCTTTGACGTTTACGAATATGCTAATGTTTCCATCAGTAATTTTTTAATGAATAAATTTACTGACAGCTTTGTAAGTAAATCTTATTCAACAGTTGTTCCGATTTCTTCACCGCGAACGACGCGTGTAATATTTCCAGCTTCATTCATGTTGAAAACAACAAGTGGAATATGATTATCCATTGACATTGTTGAAGCTGTACTGTCCATAACTTGCAAGCCTTTGGTAATAACATCCATATGTGTCAAATGTTCAAATTTAATAGCGTCTGCAACTAATTTAGGGTCTGCGTTATAAACACCATCAACACCATTTTTAGCCATCAAAATGACGTCAGCATTAATTTCCGCAGCACGTAAAGCAGAGGTTGTATCAGTTGAGAAGTAAGGTGAGCCAGTTCCACCAGCAAAAATAACAACACGCCCTTTTTCTAAATGACGTTCAGCACGACGACGAATATAAGGTTCAGCAACAGCTTTCATCTCAATGGCCGTCATCACTCGTGTGTCAACACCAATGTTTTCAAGTGCGCTTTGAATGAACAATCCATTTTGGATTGTTGCAAGCATTCCCATGTAATCTGCCTGAGCACGTTCCATCCCGGCTTTTTCACCAGTAACTCCACGCCAAACATTACCACCACCGCAAACAATCGCAAGTTCTGCACCCAAATCATGGACTTCTTTAAGTTCTTCAGCAACAGCTTTTGCTGTTTCAGGGTCGAATCCGAATCCCTTTTCGCCTGAGAGAGCTTCTCCCGAAAGTTTTAATAGTACGCGTTTATATTTAATTTCAGCCATATTGCACCTATTCTATTATATTTTCTCTATTTTACCATAAAATGCTCACGAAAAAAAGACTAATAAAAGCCTTTATAAAAACTGTTAAGATGTCAATAAACCAAGATGCCCCAATAATTGAATAAGCAAGTAAATCACAAAAAGAATTCCGGCAAGCCAAAAAATCAAATTAAGACTTTTTACCCCTTGCCAAAAAGGATGCTTAATTTCTTCCAATTCTTTCAATTTTTCAGGGTCCATACTATCTATATGTTTTAAAATATGTTCCCAAAGAAGCTCAGCAGGAATCACTGAATCATTGAGTAATAAATCCCCATTAGGTTCAATCTTAATTTCATTTCCTATCCATGAAACCATTCCACCAAGAAATAAATTTGCTCCGTAAGTCTTTTTTAATTTGCTCACGTCAAAAGGGTTCATAAGAAAATCAATTTGCTCATGAACTGGATAATATCGAACTTGTCCGTTATCAAATTCTAAGCGTAAACGAACTCTCGGCAACATTTCAGCCTTTATAACTTTTGGTAAATTCTCCATAATTTCCACCTCTACTCACAATAATTATAGCGCTTTCTTTTATAGATGACAAGCTTTTGGACAAATTTTACTGACAGCTTTTTCTTAAGTAAAAAATTACTGACAGCCTTGTCAGTAATTTTTATTTCATTATTTAGCCGCTTCGACATCACGAGCAATAACCAATTCTTCGTTTGTTGGCACAACAAGTACTTTCACTTTAGACTCTGGCTTAGAAATGATGCCAAAAGCTCCACGAACATTTTTACTTTCATCAATTTCCATTCCAAACCACGAAAGTCCATTAACTACATCCGTCCGAACAGCCGTATCATTTTCTCCGACACCTGCAGTGAAAATAAGTGCATCAGCTCCATTTAATACGCCAAAATATTGAGCAATAAATTTTTTGAGACGGTCAACGTACATTTCATAGGCAAGAATCGCTTTAGGATTTCCTTTGGCTACTGCTTCTGAAAGGTCACGCATATCACTAGAAAGTTCAGATGCCCCAAGCACTCCAGACTCTTTGTTGAGAATATCAATCACATCTTGAGCATTTCTAAGACTCGGATCGCTCTCCAACATATAAGGAATGACTGAAGCATCCATTTCCCCCGCACGTGTTCCCATCATTACACCGGCAAGCGGTGTGAATCCCATTGAAGTATCAACAGATTTACCACCTTCAATCGCTGTAATTGAAGCTCCATTTCCAATGTGGGCCGTAATCATCTTCAATTCTTCCAGTGGTTTTCCTAAGACCTTTGCTGCTTCTTGCGCCACATACATATGTGAAGTCCCATGTGCCCCATATTTTCTGATTGAATAATCTTCATAATATTTTGTTGGAATAGGATAACGATAAGCTTTTTCAGGTAAAGTGCTATGAAAAGCCGTATCGAAAACAGCGACCGCAAGTGCATCGGGTAAGAGACGTTGGAAGGCTTCAATCCCTAAAACGTTGGCCGGATTATGTAAAGGAGCCAAAGTTGAAAGGTTTTTTATCTCAGCTAAAACCTCAGGTGTAATAATTGTAGAGTCATTAAAAAATTCCCCACCTGCAACAACACGATGTCCAATTCCTGTGATTTCACGGAACTCATGAATTAATTGAAAATGGATTAACTCATCCATCAGCAATAAAACAGCTTGACGATGGTCCACAATTTCTTGTTTTCTAACGTGTTCTTCGTTGTTGAATTTAGTTGTTGAAATTGAGCCAGATAGACCAATACGTTCAAAAATCCCCTTAGCAATCACGGTTTCTTCTGGCATTTCATAGAGTTGCCATTTTAATGATGAGGAGCCTGCATTGACAGCGAGCGTTTTTTCCATACTTACTCTCCTTAATGTATGCGTTTTATTCTTAAAATTATATCATACTTTAGAGTTGATTTCATTTCTCCTCTATCAATGATTCCTACAACTTTGTATCTTGCTGTCATTTTTAAAATAAAAAAAGATCTTGTTTGATGACAAAATCTTTTGATTTATTATTTTTTAAGTGCCTCAACGTCGCGAGCAATCACAAGTTCTTCATCCGTTGGTATTACAAAAACTTTTAGGCGTGAGCTTGGTTTTGAAATTTCTCCCTCAACACCAAAAACATTTTTTTCAGGATCTACTTCAATACCAAACCAAGTCAATCCAGAAAGAATTGCTTCTCGAACAGGAACAGAATTTTCACCAATTCCAGCAGTAAAGACAAGTGCATCAGCTCCATTTAAGACTGCCAAATATTGACCAATGAATTTTTGAATGCGGTCAACATACATCTCAAATGCAAGTTTTGCATCAGCATCTGTATCTTTAGCAGCAATGATATCGCGCATATCTGATGAAATACCGGATACCCCATAAAGACCAGATTCTTTATTCATCATATCAACTACAGCTTGAGCATCTTTGAGTTCAGAATCATTTTCAATCAAATAAGGAAAAACAGAAGGATCCATTTCACCTGTGCGAGTTCCCATCATCACTCCAGCAAGAGGTGTGAAGCCCATTGATGTATCAACAGATTCTCCGCCTTTTACTGCGGTAATTGATGCGCCATTCCCAATATGCGCCGTGATAATTTTTGTTTCTTCAATTGGTTTACCAAGTAATTTTGCGGCTTCTTGCGAAACATACATATGTGAAGTTCCATGAGCCCCATACTTACGTACGGCATAATCTGTATAATATTTTTTAGGCAATGGATAACGGAAAGCTTTTTCAGGCATTGTTGTATGGAAAGCTGTATCAAAAACAACTACTGAAGTAGCATCAGGCAACAAATTCAAAAAAGCTTCAATGCCGGCAGCATTTGCTGGATTGTGCAAAGGCGCAAGAGCTGACAAATCTTTAACTTGTTGCAAAACTTCTGGTGTAACTACTGTTGATTTTTGGAAAATTTCACCCCCAGCAACCACGCGGTGTCCCACACCAGTAATTTCAGTAAATTCCTCTACTATTTTCAAACGTTTTAAATCTTCAAGTAAAACTTCTACTGCTTCTGTATGATTTGGAATATCAAAAACTCGTTCTTCTTTTTCTTCTCCAAATTTAACGGTGACGATTGAATCTTTCAAGCCAATCCGTTCAATTAATCCTTTGGCAAGAACTTTTTCTTCTGGCATTTCATACATTTGCCATTTCATAGATGATGAACCAGCGTTTACTGCTAATGTTTTGGTCATGTTTAATAAACCTTCCTTGAATTTGAAATACGGTTAAATTATAACACAATTACAATTTCTTTTGTGTTTTTCAGCCATGATTCACTTGGTTATTTTTTTATTTCAATTACAAATAAAAAGCGTTTGCATTTTTAATGATTTTATACAATAAAAAATTACTGACAGACTAGCCAATAATTTTTTATTTTTACTTATAACTTTACAGTTTTTGTAAATTCTTCCATAAAGATTTCTAAACTTTCTCTGTCTGTCAATGATGACAAAGGATGAGCAAAGGTCGCATGAGCAGCAGGCCCTTTTTTCAAGACATAAATTGCTTTAGCATCAGCATTAAAAAGTGAGCTTGGTAAAGTAATTACCGCCATAATACTTCCATGCTGACTAATCCATTCTTTTAAAAGTGGGCCTTGTACACTTGTCAGTAAATCCTCCGGTGCTAAGAAAACTGCAAAAGCACCATCTTTCAAGTAATTAAATGATTGTTCAATCAACAAATGATGTGCAAAGGTGTGTCCATCAGTAGCAGCGACTTCAAAATTTTTCGAAACTTCATCATCTGGATAAAAACCGATTGGCAAATCACTAACAACAACATCAGCTGGCTCCATCAACCGTTTTTGAACCGCATCAATTTGCATAAATTCGGCATAGCTTCCCATGATTTCAGCCATTGAAGCTGACAAATCTAAAAGTAAATCATCGACTTCAAAACCAACATAATCTACTTTTTTATTAAGATTAACAAGCAATGTTTCCGCAAGATTACCCATACCAGAACCAAACTCAATTAATCGAAGTTCAGAATTTTTATTGAGATGTTCAATGATAAAGTTGAAAATTAGACCAATTGCATCAGGAGTCATGGCATGATTTGCCTGAAGAGGCGCAACTTGCGAACCTTTTAATAAAACAAATTGAAAAAGTTTTTGCCATTCTTTATTTGATAAATTTAACTGACGGAGTTTGTCATTATTTACTGACAGCTCAACAATTCCTTGGTCAGTACCATCTAAAAAAGCAGCATTTTGTTCCACAAAAGCATCATAAAAATCTGTATCTAATTTCTCAGATAATTTTGTAATATTTTCAACTACCAGCTCAAAACCTTGAGCCACTTTTTCCATGTTCATGATTTTTCTCCATTTCCATAAAATCAAAATAAAACTGCCAAACTTTGACAGTTTTATTCGCTGATTGATTTTTATTTCATCAACAACTTATTTTTTCTTTCGACGAGTGTCCAGTTTTTCAAGTTCCATCCAAGCTCTAACCGTCACAACAATCATGACTACGATTCCCAAAACTTCTAAAAGAAATGCTTGATGGCTAGCTGCTTGAGCTACTGCAAAAGCAACTATCAAGACACCCACGCCAGCAAAGAAGAAAATGTCCATACTCCGCCGAACGTCTTTGGGCATCATAAAGATATACGCAAAGGCTCCTAAAATCAACAGGATAATATAAAACATCTTTCTCCTTGCCAAACTAGACAAGTCCTCAAGCAAAAATGCTCAAATTACTTATCTTTTTATAATCGAAAAATTAATTTCAGTACTTTTTATAAATCTTTATTTTTTCTTCTTAGTTGATTTTTCACGCATTGCTTTGTCCAAGATTTGTTTACGCAAGCGGATTGATTCAGGAGTTACTTCCAAGTAATCATCATCACCGAGGAATTCCAAAGATTCTTCAAGTGAAAGGATTTTTGGAGTGTTCAAAACAGATGTAGAGTCTTTATTTGAAGAACGGACGTTTGTTTGTTGTTTCATTTTAGTGATGTTTACAGTCAAATCATTATCACGGCTGTGTTCACCAACAATCATCCCACCATAAACTTCAGTACCAGCGTCAACAAAAAGTTGTCCACGTTCTTGAACATAACCCATAGCATATGGAGTTACTTGACCAGAGTCCATAGAAATCAAAGAACCACGGTGACGTCCACCGATTTCTCCCTTAACAGCTGGAAGATATTGGTCGAATGTATGGTTCATGATTCCGTATCCACGAGTCATTGACATGAATTCTGTTGTGAATCCAATCAAACCACGTGCAGGAACAAGGAAAATCAAACGTGCTTGACCGTTACCAGTAACTTGCATATCAAGCATGTCTCCTTTACGTTCAGAGAGCGCTTGGATGATTGAACCTTGGTATTCTTCAGGAGTATCGATTTGAACACGTTCAAATGGTTCGCAAGCTACACCATCAACTTCTTTGATGATAACTTCAGGACGTGAAACTTGAAGTTCATATCCTTCACGACGCATTGTTTCAATAAGGATTGACAAATGCAATTCACCACGACCAGAAACAACCCATTTATCAGGAGATTCAGTATTTTCAACACGAAGTGAAACGTCAGTTTGCAATTCAGAAACCAAACGTTCTTCAACTTTACGTGATGTTACCCATTTTCCTTCGCGACCAGCGAAAGGAGAGTTATTAGCAAGGAAAGTCATTTGCAAAGTAGGTTCGTCAATGTGCAAGATTGGCAATGGTTCTACGTGATCTGAAGGTGTAACAGTTTCACCAACGAAGATATCTTCCATACCAGATAAAGCAATCAAATCACCAGCTTTTGCTTCTTGGATTTCTTGACGATCAAGACCGAAGAAACCAAAAAGTTTAGTTACGCGGAAGTTTTTAGTTGTTCCATCAAGTTTAGACAAAGTAACGCTGTCTCCAACTTTGATTGTTCCACGGAAAACACGACCGATACCGATACGTCCAACATAGTCATTGTAGTCCAAAAGTGAAACTTGGAATTGCAAAGGTTCATCAGAGTTATCAACTGGACCAGGGATATGGTCGATGATTGTATCAAAAATATTTGCCATTGTGTGTTCTTGATCAGCTGGATTATCAGACATTGATGAAGAACCGTTGATTGCTGAAGCGTAAACAACTGGGAAATCCAATTGTTCGTCATCAGCACCAAGTTCGATGAAAAGTTCAAGAACTTCATCAACAACTTCAGCTGGACGAGCAGATGGTTTGTCAATCTTATTAACAACAACGATAGGCGTCAAGTTTTGTTCCAAAGCTTTTTTCAAAACAAAACGTGTTTGAGGCATTGTTCCTTCATAAGCATCGACAACGAGGACAACCCCATCAACCATTTTCATAATACGTTCAACTTCTCCACCGAAGTCCGCGTGACCTGGTGTGTCCAAGATGTTGATACGAGTTCCGTTATATTCAACTGCTGTATTTTTGGCAAGGATAGTAATCCCACGTTCTTGCTCAAGTGCATTTGAGTCCATCGCACGTTCAGCCAATTCTTTACGAGCATCCAACGTTTGAGATTGTTTTAAGAGTTCGTCAACCAATGTAGTTTTACCGTGGTCAACGTGGGCAATAATAGCGACGTTTCTAATATCTTCGCGTAATTTAGTCAATTTTATCATACCTTACTTTCGTATATATCTAACCCATTATAGCACACTTTTTTAAAAGCTGTAAATGCACACGTTTACAAGCCTAGCAAAGACTTTTTTAGCTAAAAAATGAAAACTCCAAAGAAAATTTTCTAAGGAGTTCTTTATTTTTTTATAATTAATAAAATCGCTAAGAATTACCCTTCTTTTTGGAAATTCCTCATTTTTAAAGCATAGAGAAATAATAAAAGAAAAGCAAATAAACCCAGTAAGACAGCAATAATATATCCAGATCCATAAAAAGTTAGAAAGATAGAAAGTTGAGCCCCAAAAGTATCCCCAGATAAACTATGATTAAAAATAATCATAGATGGAAAAGCTATAATTAAAAAACTGATGTAAAAAATTAGACTAGCAAAAGAAAAATAGACACTAAACTTTGTTTTTTTATAATAAATGACCCGAATT
>NZ_BCVK01000051.1 GCF_001591705.1 Lactococcus cremoris subsp. cremoris NBRC 100676
ATCTCGTTCTTCCTTAACTTTAGCCAGTTGTCTTTTTAATTCTAGAAAATCGGCTTTAGAGACGGAGCTTTCATTAGATTTAGAGTAGGGGTCTATCCATTTATAAATTGTTGCAGGGGCCACGTCGTATTCTTTAGACAGCTGGGTGACGGATTGACCAGAATGATAGAAGGCGATAAGGGTTTCTTTAAATTCTTTTGAGTAGCGTTTTTGCATGTTTTTGTCCTTTGTCTAAATTATACAATAGTGACTCTAAGATTTAAGGATAACATCAGTGGAGTTATTTTTTCCTTCCCATTGATATGGGTAATTAAACTTAAAAGCTTCTCCATAATTCCAACCAAGATTCATTAAATAATTTGATTCATTAAAGTCATTTGTGAAAAAATGCTGACCACTATTGGGATTATATAGTCTATAAACAGGGGTAGTGCTTGCCATAGGACAATTTGATGAATCATAAAATACAATTCCTTCATTTGACCATCCTTTAGTTCTTAAGGAAGAAACTTCATAAGTATTTTTTGTATAGAGGTGCTGTCCACTTTGAGAATTATAGAGGCGGTATACTGGAATTTTTGTATAATTTACCCCAGGATAGTTGTAGTAGGAGTCAGCCAACACTCCCTCATAACCCCAACCCAAATGGACAAGATTATTTTTCTCGGTAAGTCCCATTGTATAAACATGCTCGCCCGAATTTGGGTTATAAAGTCGATAAACTGGACCATTAAAGTTTGCCGTAACAGCTTTTGCTGGTGTTGCCTCTTTAAACGAGAAAGCTAATCCAAGCAAAAGCGCTCCAAACAAGAATCCGTTGTTAAAAAGTTTTTGATGCGAAGTATATATGTTCATAAAACACCTCTTTTTTTAATAATTAAAATAATCAAAGAAACACATATGTAATTTTTCCATTAATTCATTATTTTCCGACAAAATAATATTTCACCCATAGTATAGCGCTTTAGTTTGAATTAAGCAACTACTTTTTTGATAAAAAATATCCTTAAATACATTTAATGTAACACAATAAAAATGTTTCTTTAGGAAATTTTTCAAGTATTTTTAATTATACATATTGAATCATTAAGTTATAAAATAAAAAAAATACGGTAGGAAAGTCCCACCGTATTTTTATTTAGAATTATTTGCCTAATCTTTTGAATTAAGCATTGTAAAATTTTACTACTTTATTTTTTTTGAATACAGTAACAATCAAGCCGAAAACAAGGGTAAAAATGATATATTGCAAGGCATTGAAAGGTAAAACAACTGTTAAGAGGTAAGTTGGATTTAAAGTAACTGATAGCGAACCCATGTTAAAGAGATGTGTTGCTCCAGCAAAAATTTTGTCAACATCAAATCCTGCAGCCAGACGGTACAATGGTAGAGCATAGAAAACATTCAATACCATCATTACAAGGACTGAAGCAATAGTCGCCAAGACAATCCCAACTGTATAATTTTTAATTGAAAACTTCTTCTTTGTAAAGAACCAAATGATGGCCATGAAAATTCCTAGAGCAACAAAGTTCATTGGAACTCCAATCCATGTTGATGGGCCTTGATTAAATAGAAGATACCATAAGACAGAGCGAATAAAGAGGATAATGAATCCATCACCCAATCCTAAAGTAAAGACTCCTATAAGTACAGGAATGATTGAAAGTTCCACTTTCATAAAATCAATTCCAGGCAATAACGGAAACTGCAAGATTGGCAACAATAAAATTGTTGATAATGCAGCAAGCATGGCAATTAATACCATCCGACGTGTTTTAGACATAAAAAAACCTCCAAATATGAGAAAATAATTCTTCAAATTTCGAGGAAGTTGATAGACATTTTTGGTTTAGCTAAAAACAGTAAGTCGACCGAGGTCGACTTACTCTGCAAAAATTGTTCATCTTCTTCCATCCAGACTTTACTGTCGCTAGCAGAGTTTCACTGCTTCAATCGCCGTAGCGAATCGCGGAGTCATAAGGTCAAAGCCTTATTTACCGCCGGTCCCGAATTACACGGTGCCCTGAAGATATTTTTATTATAGCACAAAAATACTTAGCATATCAAGAATAAGATTTATTTAAGAAATAAAAAACAACTCTTTATAGAGAATTGTCTTTATTTTATTTAAACTATTTTCCTTGCGCAGCATTAATCAATTGAGAAACTTCTTTTTTACTCAAACGACGGAATTGTCCTGTAGGCAGTCCATCCAATGTAAGTGTTCCATATTGAATACGACTTAATTTTTGTACTGGAAGTCCAGCAGCAGCAAACATCTTCTTAACTTGATGATTTTGACCTTCATGAATCGTTAAGCTAACAATTGAATGGTTTTTTGTTTTTTCTTGTTTGATAATTTCATAACGAGCCGGGCTAACTTCCTTACCTTCAATCGTCATTCCAAGTGTTAAGGGACGCAAGTTTTCTTTGTTCGCTTGTCCTTCAACCTTGGCCACATAAACTTTATCAACACCGTGACTTGGGTGAGTCATCATATTTGTGAATTCACCATCGTTAGTGAGTAAAAGTAAGCCACTAGTATCCCAGTCCAAACGCCCTACTGGATAGATACGTTCTTTAACTTGAGGCATTAAATCCATCACCGTTTGACGTCCTTTATCATCACGGACAGAAGAAATATAACCTCTTGGTTTGTTCAATAGATAATAAACAGGTTCTTCGTTATAAACTGCCACTCCATTAACTTCGACGACATCTCCAGTTGAAACTTGATAACCTAAATTTGTCATCGGGACATTATTAACTGTCACTTTTCCCGCCAAAATTAGTTCTTCTGCTTTACGTCTGCTTGCCACTCCTGCATGGGCCAAATATTTATTGATTCTCATTTTCTTCACTTTCGTTAAATAGGGTTTGTTGTTCTGCCACATATCTTGACTCATCAATTTCAGGTAATTCTTCTAAATTATTGATACCAATATAATCTAGGAAAAATTCAGTAGTCGCATAAAGGCTAGGACGTCCCGGTGCTTCAACTTTCCCTACTTTTTCAACTAAATCAAAAGCACGAAGCGTAGATAGAACACCTGACGAGTTAACTCCACGTAATTGATCAATCTCAATACGCGTTAATGGTTGTTTGTAAGCAATTATTGAAAGAACTTCTAGAGCAGATTTTGACAAAGATTGGTTAAGTGGGGTTTTCGCATAATTTTTAAGAATCTCTGAAAAGTCTTCTTTTGTGGCCATACGATATTTTCCAGCCGTTTCAATAATTGTCAAAGCTGATTCTCTATCAGAATGATATTTTTCTTTCAAATAATCAATTTGTTGCTGACAAGCTTGTTTAGACATTTCTGTCAGTGATGACAACTCTGTCAATGTTAAACCAGCTTCTCCAGATACAAAAAGTAAAAGTTCACATGTCGCTGTCTTATTCACTAATTTCTTTTCTTTCTAAAATAATTTCTCCAAAGAGCTCTCCTTGAGAAAAAGAAACTTGCTGATTTTTAATCAATTCTAGAAGAGCCATAAATGTTGTGACGAGTTCATCTTTTTTGGTTTTATCTGAAAACAAATCTGTAAATTTACATATTTTTTGTTCTGTAAATCTTTGATTTAATTCGAATATTTTATCCGCAATCGTAAATTTTTCAGCTGCAATCGTTGTATTATCATCTTCAATTTGTTGCCTTTGTAATTCCAAAATTTTACTAAAGGCTAAGAACAAATCCAATGCCGTTTTATCTTGCAATAAGACTGTCTCATCTGTGATGATTTCAGTTTTCGATTTAGAATAATAATGACTACGTTCTTGATGTAACTCGTCCAAATCCTCTGAAAGCATTTTATACTTCCGATATTCGTCGATTTGAGCTAATAAATCATATTCAAGCTGCTCGGTATCTTCTATAAATGTTTCGGTCACCGTTGGCAAAAGTCTTCTTGATTTAATCAACATCAACTGACTTGCCATCAGCATATATTCACCAGCCAACTCCAACTCAAGTTCTTTCATTGTTTGGATATAGATAAGGTACTGTTCAATCACCGGTACTAAAGGGACTTCAAAGATGTCCATTTCGTACTGACTAACTAAATGTAAGAGAAGATCAAGCGGACCCTCAAAGTTTTTAATTTTTATATTGATTTCTTTGATCATAATTTACATAATTAAAATAGTGTAAAAATCCTATCTATAATATTTTTCTAAGGTAGTAATTGTGCTTAAGCCAAGTAAGTTAGCCAACTCATATATTGTTTTTCCCGCTTTTACCTGATGCAAAATATACTGTTCCCTAATCTCTTTAGAAGAATAATTAGTGAATTTCTTTAATTCTGTATATAGGAATTGGCGAGATTTTGCAAATAATTCATCGGCATTTTTTATGGCCTTAACTCTGATGGCAAATTTTTCTCGAATGGGTAAGACTCGTTTTATTCCAGCTTTTTCGATTGTGAGATATTTAAAATTCCAATTAAAATTTTCCCATTTTAATTTTTGAATCTCTGCAAAATTAAGACCAAATTCTAATATCAATAAAGCTAAAAATTGGCCTGGACAGCTTAGAGGTCCATAAAATTCTGGAAATTCTTTTATCATAGGATGATAACTCTCAGAACTTTGAGTTTTTTTCTGAACAACTTGCTTAATTTTGAAAAACTGGTTTATTTTTTTATTTTCATATAAAAATAGAAAATATTGGTTGGCACTCGAAATTTTTCGACGTTGTGCCGCGGGAGAGAGTTTACTAAGCTGGTGTTTGTAAAGCTCTAGTGCTTCTTGTGTGACAGACTTATCTTCAAAAAAAGCCTGCAAATAGACTAAGTCATAATAATAATTTGAGCGAGTATTTTCAGAAAAGTTTCTACTTACTAAATACTCCTCAATCTCGTTTGGTAATTTCATAATATTTTGTAAAGTCGTGAGCGAAGGCACTAAAAGCCTTCAATATTTCTTGACGAACTACGATTCCCATAAATTCCTGCCTTTTGACAACTGGTAGAAAGGACTCCTTAATTAATTTGTGCATCATTTCTTCCAAAGTTACTGTGGGACCAACCGTTTGGACCTCTTTGTTAACAATTTCAGAAATAGATGTATTGTGTAACTTTTCAAAAAAGAAATTTTGTTCCATTTCAAATTCAACAATTTCTGTTAAACCTAAAACTCCCACATATTCTTTTCTTTCATTCAAAACTGGAACTCGTGAATATTTGTACTGGCTAAGCATAAGTTTCGCATGTGCGATATTATGCTCTGCGTAGAGTACAGCGACATTTGAGGCTGGAATCATAAAGGTTTCACTTTGATTCAAAATAAAATCCTCAATTTTTTTATCAATCATGTAAGTTACTCCTTAAAGAGCTTTGTAGACTCAGAGTCTAAATTGTAGTTCAGGAATAGGTTCATGTTGGAGATTTCGATAAGAAACTATAAATTCATCTCCATCAATTTCAATTATAGCATACATTTTGATATCATACTTCCCTCTAGGTTGTGCAACCGAACCGGGATTTACATAAAGAATATTATTTATTTTTTGCGCTACTGGTTGATGAATATGACCAAATAAGGCAATATCAGCCCCTTGTTCTTCAGCAAAATAAGAATACCGTTCTAGGCCCAAACCAACATAATAGAGATGACCATGTGTAATTAATACCTTTTTTCCCTCAACCGTTTGAGTAAGAAAATCATGATAGCCATCATCATAATCACAGTTCCCCGCAACAACAGTTATTCCATTCCAAATTTCATCAGAACTCGGAAGTTCTGAATCCCCACAATGAAATATTGCTGTTGCTTCGTTCAAATACTTAGATTTTATAGATTCAACCACTTCACGATCATAGTGTGAATCAGACATTACTACAAACATAAGCACCTCTCTTTTACATAATTAATTTTATGTTAAATTTATTTCTCTAACCATTCTGGAAGTTCCTGCATTAATTTTCTTAGTGCTTGACCTCGATGTGAAAGTTGATTTTTTTCTTTTTCTGATAATTCTGCAGCGGTTCTGAAAGCATCAACCATAAAAACAGGATCATAACCAAAGCCATTTCCCCCTTTAGGAGCAAGGGCGATATAGCCATTCCAATCAGCTTCAACAACTAAGCTGTCGTGATTAGGTCTTGCCGCTACTAAAGTAGTATGGAAATGAGCGCTTCTACGTTCTGGTGTAATTGCTGTCGGAGCAAGTTCATGCAAAAGTTTGGCAATATTTTTCTCATCAGTAGGGTCTGGTGCTGAAAAGCGGTGTGACCAAATGCCTGGCAAACCACCTAGTACATCAACACATAGTCCTGAATCGTCTCCAATAACTACTTGTCCAGTCAACTCAGCAATTTGTTCTGCTTTTAAGCGAGCATTTTCTTCAAAAGTACTTCCTGTTTCTTCAATTTCAGGAAGTTCTGGGTAGTCTGATAAGTCTTTAATTTCATAACCAAAGTCAGCAAACAATTTTTTAAATTCTTTTGTTTTACCAGGATTTCTAGTCGCAATAATAAGTGTATTTTCCATTTATTTTTCCTTATTGAAATTCTCTATTTCGGCATGTTCAATATGAAGATGTCCTATATTTAACCATTTTTCTGCAATTTCTCGAAAAGAATTGACCCCTGCTGTTGTATAAAAACAGTGCTGATATTCCTTGCGCTCGTGAGCATTGATTTCGAAATAGTTCAACAAAACTGAAATATCTCGTACTGCTTCCGCACCTGAATCAATCAAACGAACTTCTTTCCCCATTGTTTCTTGAATCAAGGAACGTAAAAGTGGGTAGTGTGTGCAGCCTAGAATTAATGTATCTATTTTTCCAACCAGTGGAGCCAAACTTTCTGAGACCACTCTTTTAGCAATTTCAGATTCCATTTCATTTGATTCAACAATTGAAACAAACTTAGGGCAGGCAAGACTTAAGACTTCAATAGCTGACGATTTGCGAGCAATTGTTTTATGATATTCATCTGAACGGATGGATGCTTGGGTAGCAATCACTCCAATTTTGTTTGTTTTCGTTTTTTGGATGGCTGAGCTTGCCCCAGGTAAAATAACCCCAATCACTGGAATATCCAATTCTTCTTTGACGATTTCCAAAGTCATCGCCGTAGCTGTGTTACAGGCCATGACGATCATTTTTACATTTTTTGAAAGTAAAAAATTGACCATATCCCAAGTAAACGCAATGATTTGTTCACGACTGCGCGGGCCATAAGGAGCCCTTCTTGTATCTCCAATATAGACAATTTCTTCATTTGGGAGTTGCCTAAGGAGTTCGCGAGCAACAGTCAGTCCACCAACACCAGAATCCAAGAGGCCGATTGGTCGATTGTCCATTTTTCTTCTCCTTTTAAAATATCTAATTCAAAATTTTTGAAATATCCAAAATCATTTTGGGCTTTTTAATTTTCAAGCGAAGTCTTTTTTGGATAATTTTTTTACGATGATAAAAGCAAACGCTGAGAGAGTTTAGAACTTTGTTCTACTGCTTCGCTCAGCGTATTATAATAGCTTATTTTTTGTTTGTGTCTGATTGCTTTGCAGCAGCACGAATTTGACGAAGAACTTGTTGCACTTGAACTTCACTTGGTTTGCGTCCCATTGATCCCATCATAAGACGAACGGCATCTTCGTTAAGGGGTGGGTTGTCCATAAGTAATTTTTTTGTTTGGCGTTGTGAGAACCATGTTCCCAAGAAAAAACCTGCCAAAAGGCATACAACCATAAGCAAAATAGCTAAGATTAAATTCATTTTGAATCTCCTAAATTTGGCGAAACGCTTTCGCCATTGATGACATCTTATTATATCAAATTTTAGTCTTTTTGTCAGCTCTTTATATTAGTGACAAAAGGACTGAGAAAAAGATAAGTTACTGACAGAATCATCAGTAACTTTTATAAATCAATTGTTGAAATCAAATCCATCTAATGTCGCAAAATAATCAGCTGGATTTTCTGCTCGACGAATCAAACGTGTTTTTCCATCTTCTTGAAGTAAAATTTCAGCACTTCTTAGCTTCGCATTATACTGATAACCCATCGAAAATCCATGTGCTCCTGTATCATGAATGACCAACAAATCTCCTACTTTGATTTCTGGAAAAGCACGTTCTTTAGCAAACTTATCATTATTTTCACACAAAGAACCCGTAATATCATAGGTTTCAGTCGCCTCTTGCTTTTCCTTGCCAGCGACTGTGATGTGATGGTAAGCATCATAAAAAGCTGGGCGCATCAAGTTAACTGCTGATGCATCAACCCCAACATATTTCCGGTAAGTTTCTTTTAAATGCAGGACTTTTGTAATCAAGTGACCATGAGGTGCAAGCATAAAACGACCTAATTCCGTGTAAATTTTTAGATTTTCGATGCCATTAGCAGTCAATACTTCTTCATAAGCCTTATGAACACCTTGTCCAATTTTTGCGATATCATTAGCTTCTTCATCAGGACGATAGTTTACACCGATCCCACCTGATAAATTAATAAAATCAAGCGTCACTCCTGTTTCTTGACGAATTTCTAATTCAAGTTCAAAGAGTTTGCGGGCGAGTTCTGGATAATAATCATTGGTCACAGTATTTGAAGCCAGAAAGCTGTGCATTCCAAATTCTTTGACTCCTAGTTTTTGTAAGTCTTTAATTCCTTGAATGAGTTGTGCTTTGGTCATACCAAATTTTGATTCTTCTGGATTGTCCATGATTTTTGTACCCATCGCAAAAACTCCACCTGGATTGTATCTCAAGCTCATTGTCTTTGGAAAGACAAAATCTGGCAGATTTTTCAAAAACTCAATGTGTTCATAGGCATCAAGATTGATTGTCGCGCCCAATTGATTAGCAAATTGAAACTCTTCTGCTGGAGTGTCATTGGATGAAAACATCATTTCAGTGCCATCAAAACCACATTTTTCTGAAAGCAATAGTTCGATATAAGAAGCACAATCGACTCCACAACCTTCTTCATGTAGTATCTTTAATATTGCTGGGGTTGGTGTAGCTTTAACAGCAAAGAATTCTTTAAATCCTTTATTCCAAACAAAAGCTTTGTGAAGATCACGCGCTTTCTGGCGAATTCCTTTCTCATCATAAAGATGAAAAGGAGTGGGGTATTCAGCTGTAATTTGTTCGAGTTGTTCTTTTGTTACGAATGGTGTTTTCATTTTTTCACCTCATTTTTAGATTATTTATAAGTATAGCATATCGTCAAAAACTTAAACACAAAAAAGTTCCCATCATTTTACTGACAGAAACTTTTTTACTGACAGAGTTATAAATTATGCCGTGGCTACTTTCAGTAGCTCTTCGTCAACAATTTCAGCGGTTTTACGGCCTTCTCTAATCGCCCAAATGACTAAAGAAGGACCGCGTCTAGTATCACCCGCGACAAGTACTTTATCATTGTTTGTTCGATAATCATCATAAATTTCTTGAACACCAAATTTATCAAGCAAGCCTGTGTCCGTACCCACAAATCCCATCGCAAGCAAGACTAAATCTGCTTCAATCAATTGCTCACTACCTTCAATTGCTCTGAAATCTGGACCGACTTTTGCCACTTGTAAGCCTTTTAGATGACCATTTTCATCAGCTTTAAAAGCTGTGGCTGTCATCTGATAAGTCGTCAAATCTGAATTTCCTACAAATTGAGCTTCTTGTTGCCCATAACCCTCTCTTAAGGTCATTGGCCATTCCGGCCAGGGATTGTTTTCTAAGCGATTAGTTGGTAGACTCGGTGTAATTTCAAGTTGTTGAACCGATTCAGCACCCAAGCGCACTGCCGTCCCAATACAGTCATTTCCTGTATCTCCACCTCCAATGACCACAACTTTTTTTCCTTTAAGAGATTGGGCAATATTTTTTTCGCCATGCTCCAACACTTTTTTAGTTGTTTCTGTCAAAAAATCCATCGCAAAACGAATACCTGACAATTCACGACCTGAAATTTTTAAATCACGAGGAACTCCTGCTCCAATCGCCAGAATAATTCGATCAAAATTTACTGACAGCTCTTCATAGCTGATTGTTTTTCCAATTTCACTATTTGTGACAAAAGTCACGCCAAGTTCTGTCATTAAATCAATCCGTTTTTGAACGACTTTTTTATCCAATTTCATATTTGGAATGCCGTACATCAATAAGCCACCCAAACGATCTGATTTTTCAAAAACAGTAACGCTATGTCCCAATTGATTGAGACGCCAAGCAGCTGACAGACCCGCAGGTCCAGACCCAATAATCGCTATTTTATAACCTGTTGCTTTTGCCGCTTTGCCAATTTCAGCTACCCAACCTTCATTATTTCCTAAATCACCTAAGAATCGCTCATTATCTTTAATGGTTACTCCTGCACCGTTTAAGGCCTCGGCACAAGATTTTTCACAAGGAGCCGGACAGACTCGTCCAGTGAATTCTGGAAATGGATTGGTTAAAATCAAGCGTTCATAAGCTTTTCTTTGCAGACCGCGATAAATCAAATCATTCCACTCTGGAATATGATTATCATTTGGACAGCCTGAGACAGCTCGTTTGCCCCCATAAAATATCCCTTGATGACAAAAAGGAACATCACAATGCATACAACGTGCCGCTTGTTTTTGTCGTTCTTCAGTAGATAAGGGAACTTGCAATTCAGCAAAATCTTTTATCCGCTCCGCTAATTCACGGTAAGGATTATCATTTCTTGGATAATTTAAAAATCCATTTGGATCAGCCATTAGCTCACCTCCGTTACTTTTTTAAAGGTTGTCATTGTAAGTGCTTCGCCTGACAATCCTGTTTTAGCCAAATCTTCTTCAATATTTTTAATGTGATGATACTCACGCGGGTAAACTTTAACAAATTTTTCACATTCACTTTGCCAATGTTCTAAAATGTATTCGGCTTTAGCTGAATCGGTGTAAATCAGATGTTTTTTTAGTAATTCTTCTAATACTTCATCGCCTGATGTTTCATCTAAACGATAAAGATCAACCATTTCTCGATTGACTTTAGAAGCAAATGTGCCATCGGCATCATAAACATAAGCAAGACCCCCAGACATCCCAGCAGCAAAGTTACGCCCAGTTGTACCAAGAATAACTGCAAGACCACCAGTCATATATTCACAACCATGGTCGCCAACACCCTCAACGACAAAATGTGCCCCTGAATTTCTGACACCACAACGCTCCCCAGCACGACCACGGAAGTAAGCTTCTCCACCAATCGCTCCAAATAAGGATACATTACCCACAATTGAGGTATTTTCAATATCATAAGCCGCATCAAGAGGTGGCTTCACAATCAAGCGTCCACCTGATAAAGATTTACCAATATAGTCGTTGGCTTCACCAATCAAAGTGACTTCCATTCCGGCAGTTGCATAAGAGCCAAAAGATTGACCCGCAACCCCTTCGTATTCATAGGCAACCGAAGCATCTTTTAAGCCAAAATTGCCATAACGTTCAGCAATCCAACCAGCCATTCGAGCTGTCGTTGTCCGATTAGTATTTTGAATCTTGCCATGAACAGTGGCTTGAGCACCATTGTCCAAAGTTGCTTGGGTAAATTGGTCTAGCTCTTGCCAAGCACGCGGATTAGCAAATGGATCACTATGTCGTGTGGCGATTGGTAAAGCATGACCGATGATACGACTAAAATCTAAACCACGCATTTTATCTGGCAAATCGTCTTTAGCTTGCAAAAGCTCCGCATGTCCAACGAGTTCATTAATGGTTCTAAAACCAAGTTCAGCCAGAAGTTCTCGAACTTCCTCAGCCATAAATTCCATTAAACGCACAATGTGTTCGGGTTTCCCAGCAAAATTGGCTCTTAATTTAGGATTTTGTGTGGCAATACCAACTGGGCAAGTGTTCAAATGACAATTTCTTGTCATGATACAACCAATCGCAACTAAAGCTAAACTTCCAAATGAATATTCTTCGGCTCCAAGCATTGCAGCAATAGCAACATCTCTTCCTGTCACGACTTTCCCATCAGTTTCCAAAATCATACGATCCCGCAATTTATTCAAACTAAGGGTTTGATGCGCTTCTGCTAAGCCCATTTCCCAAGGCAGCCCTGCGTCTCTCGTTGAATTTCGTGGACTTGCGCCCGTTCCACCATCATAACCAGAAATGACAACCTTGTCAGCGCCCGCTTTAACACAACCTGTCGCAATTGTTCCAACGCCTGTTGAAGAAACCAATTTGACATTGATTTTTGCATAAGGATTGATTTGTTTCAAATCAAATATGAGCTGTGATAAATCTTCGATTGAATAAATATCATGATGAGGTGGTGGTGAAATTAAGCTCACCCCAGGAGTTGAATTTCTTACCTCGGCTACCCAAGGGAAAGCTTTCTTACCTGGCAATTGTCCACCTTCTCCCGGTTTTGCCCCTTGTGAAATCTTGATTTGGATTTCTTCAGCCGACATCAGATAAGCCGCTGACACACCAAATCGACCAGAGGCGACTTGCTTGATTTTCGAATTATTGATTGTGCCATAGCGTTTCGCATTTTCACCCCCTTCGCCAGAATTTGACTTGGCACCGATTGAATTCATAGCTTGTGCGATACATTCATGAGCTTCTTGGGAAAGTGAACCAAACGACATGGCGCCAATTTTAAAACGTTTCACAATTTCACTGACTGGTTCGACCTCACTCAACTGAATAGCCTTGCGATTAGATTTAATTTTCCATGTGTGCCGTAAACTTGTGGGGGTTTCCAAGGCAATATCATTTAAATACTGACTATATTTTTTATACTTTTCAAAGTCATTTTGACGAACAGCATTCTGGATTTGATAAATCATTGTTGGATCATAAATATGATGTTCACCTTCATCTGCTCGGTACTGGAAGGAACCACCTGTTTCCAACAAATCTTGTCCTCGGTGTCCGTATGCTTTTTCATAACGGAGGCGATACTCTGCCTCGATTTGAGCAAGAGAAAGTCCACCAATTCGAGTACTTGTTCCTGTGAAGTATTTATCGACAACTTCTTTAGATAAACCAATAGCTTCAAAAAGTTGCGCCCCTTTGTAACCAACAATGGTTGAAATTCCCATTCGGCTCATGACCTTAACAATTCCTTTTTCTGCCGCATGCCGGAAATTTTCGACTTGTTCAGCTGTGCCCATTCCCCAGTCTGAAAGCGTCGCATAAGCGCCGTAAGGGTGAATCCCTGACGCGCCATAACCCACTAATGCTGCAAATTGATGGACTTCATAAACCTCTGCAGTGTCAAGAATAATCGCAAACTTGGAAGCATTATGACGACCAAGCATATAATGATAAAGTCCTGACAGAGCCAATAAAATTGGCATTGGTACTTTATTTTCGGCAAAATCACGGTCTGATAAAACAATAATTGTTGCCCCTTGGTTAATCAATTCCTCTGCTTTATAAAAAAGTTTATTTAGAGCATTTTCTAATAAGTCATCTTTATCATAGAGGGTTGAAAGGACTTCTGTATGATAATGTTTTTCTTTCAAAGCAAGAATTTTTTCAAAATCGGCTGTTGAAAGTACCGGACTGTCTAATTTTAACTTACGGACATTTTCACCTGTGATTTTGGCGGGATTACCATCTTCGCCCAGATAAGTTTCTGTCCCAATAACAATTTGCTCGCGAATGGCGTCAATTGGCGGATTGGTGACCTGGGCAAATTGTTGTTTGAAAAAATTATAAAGGGATTGAGCTTGGTCAGATAAAACGGCCAAAGGTGCGTCAAATCCCATGGAAATCGTGGGTTCGTTGGCGGCTTCAGCCATTGGCAAAAGCACCGTCCGAATGACTTCGTCAGTATATCCAAATAATTTCCATAATGTATTCATTTTTGCTGACGGAATTGAACTTATCTTTTGGCTGTCTGTCAGCGCTGACAGATTTTTCAAACCTGCTGACAGAAATTCCTGATAGGGATATTTGTTAGCATAGTAACTTTTGACTTCTTCGTTACGAATAATCTTTCCTTCGTCAGTATTTACCAGGAGCATATTTCCGGGACCAAGAACTGATTTTTCAATGATTTCATTGGCAGGAATATCAACCACACCTGACTCACTTGATAAGATAATGAAATTATCTTTTGTGACCAGATAGCGACTTGGACGTAGACCGTTTCGATCCAACCTTGCCCCAACGGTTTTTCCGTCAGTAAAAACTAAAGCTGCCGGGCCATCCCAAGGAGCAATATGAGCCGTTGAATATTCATAGAAAGCTTTGAGTTCTGGACTTAGACCCGTTTGCTCGCCCCAAGCTTCTGGAATCATGGCCAGCAAACTTTCTGGCAATTCACGTCCATTGCGATAGAAATACTCCATGCAATTTTCTAATTTTGCCGAATCCGAGTTTTCTTCATTATACATTTCAATTTCGTTGACTTTCATCCAGTTTTCAGCGCCACGCAGGGTATTGATTTCGCCATTGTGTGCCAAAAAGCGAAAAGGCTGCGCCCGATTCCATGAGGGAAATGTATTTGTTGAAAAACGGCTGTGCGTCAGCGCAATATGACTTTTAAAAGCTTCGTCAGACAAATCTGGATAAAAAAGTTTCACTTGATAAGCGTGAAGCATTCCTTTATAGACCACTGTTTGACTAGATAAAGAACAAATATATAATTCTTCTTCATCAAAACGTTTTTCCAAATTTCGTCTAATCGTAAATAAATCATTTTCAAAGTTAGAATTTTTGTTGTCAGTTCCTTTAGCTTCACTGACAGCTTTTTTTTCAATGAAAACTTGCACAAAAGAAGGCATAATCCCTTGGGCTGTCACCCCACAAGCTTCATAATTAAAGGGAACTGTGCGCGTGAATAGAATATCATATCCTTGAGCCTTAACAGCCGCTTTTATCGCTTCAAGAGCTTGATGTTTTTTGTTTTCTTTGCGCGACAAGAAAAATTGGCCAACAGCATAATTACCAATTGCTGGCAATTCTATCTCTTGCTCTGCTGCAATTTTACGAAAGAATTCATCAGGTAAAGCAAGTAAAATCCCTGCTCCATCTCCAGTTTCAGGTTCAGCACCTGTTCCTCCACGATGATTCATTCTTGTTAACATGGTCAGCGCTCTTTCAACTAAGAGATGACTAGCTTTTCCGTCAATTTGAGCAATAAAGCCCATTCCACAAGCATCTGATTCAAAATCAGGATGCCAAAGTGTTGTTTTCATGGCTTGTTTAGCTTCTTTATTCATAACACAACCTCTTTTATTTTACAATTTGGTTCTTTCATTCTACTAAAATTTCGATGAAATATCAATATATTCTGATAATTATATATAAATGTAATTTTTAATAGCTTTATCTAACAGATAAAAACCCTTACAATTGACAAAAAACATCTAAAATCATAAGATAAAAGAATGAATAAAGAACAAATTAAAACACTAATCAATTCTGGAGAAACCTATGATGACAATGACCTAGAACTCAGTGAGTATCGTAATCATGCCTTTTTTGAAACCCGACGTTACAATCAAAAAATCAACAATAATGAGGGTTATCAACCAGAGATTTTAAGACAGCTCTTTGAACATTTGGGAGAAAATCCCTATATTGAATACAATTTTCGCTGTGAATTTGGCTTTAATATAAAAATTGGGGATAATGTCCTTATTAATCATGATCTGATTATTTTAGATTGCAATCAGGTCACGATAGGTGATAATGTTTACTTTGGGCCTCGCTGTGGTTTATTTGCTGCCAATCATTCAGAAGACCCAGCAGTCAGAACTGCTGGTGGGGTCTATTCAAAGCCAATTACGGTTGGAAATCAAGTCTGGCTGGGAGCAAATGTCAGCCTTCTTCCAGGAGTAACGATTGGTGACAACTGCATTATTGGTGCAGGAAGTGTCGTTACCAAAGATATTCCAGCAAATGTTGTTGCCGCCGGAAATCCTTGCCAAGTGATTCGGACAATCCGAATCGAAGACCAAGAATGGATTAAAAAGGATAAAATATTCATTCCAAAATAAAAAAGCTAAAGAATATTCTTTAGCTTTTTAAATTAATCAACTTTAACAATCCAGCCTTCCGGTGCTTCAACATCACCAAATTGAATGCCGACCAACTCGTCATATAAACGTTTAACTGTTGGTCCCACTTCTGTTTCAGAATGGAAAATATAAGAATCTTCTCCATCGTCAATACGTCCAATTGGGGAGATAATTGCTGCCGTTCCACAAGCCCCTGCTTCGACAAATTTCCCTAAATCTTTAGCAAAAACTTCACCTTCAATTGCTTTTAATCCCAAACGATGTTCAGCTAAATACAACAAAGAATATTTAGTAATTGAAGGTAAGATAGAAGGACTTAATGGGGTGATAAATTCATTATCTGCAGTGATACCAAAGAAATTCGCTGCCCCAACTTCTTCAATTTTAGTATGTGTGCTTGGGTCGAGATAAATCGCATCCGCATAACCTGAGGCTTTAGCTCCAACTTCTGCTTGCAAAGAAGCCGCATAGTTCCCACCAACTTTAGCACCACCAGTACCAAGAGGAGCCGCTCTATCATACTCTCTTGAAATAACAAATTTTGAAGGTGCTAACCCACCTTTAAAATAAGAGCCAACAGGCATGGCAAAAACTGTAAAAATATATTCATCCGCAGGTTTAACCCCAATAACATCACCAACCCCAATCAAAAGTGGACGAAGATAGAGCGTGGCACCCGTTCCATAAGGAGGAACAAAATCTTCATTGGCTTTAACTACTTGTTTAACTGCGTCAATAAACATTTCAGTTGAAACTTCTGCCATACAAAGACGGCGAGCCGTTTTTTGCAAACGAGCAGCATTTTGGTCTGGACGAAAAAGTTGGATTGACCCATCTTTTGTCCGATAAGCCTTCAATCCTTCAAAACCTTGTTGACCATAATGCAAAGCAGGTGAAGATTCACTAATATGAAGCTGATTATCTCCTGTCAGCTCTCCAGCGCTCCATTTTCCATCTTTAAAACGAGCGATATAACGAAAAGGTAAGTTTCGATAACTAAAACCTAAATTTTCCCAGTCTAAATTAATTGCCATAACATCCTCCAAATTTTTTTGTTATAATAGATTATATTATTTTCTGTAACATAAAACAAGAAAATATTCATGAAATTCAGTAAAATTTCAAACAATTTTTTCAAATATAGTCAATTTTTCTATAAATGAATTAGAAAATTACTGAACAAAGGAGCAAAAATGAACTTATTAAAAATAAACTGGGAAGACTTAGGCGCATTTTTACTAAACAAGGCAATTACAATTTTATTAGTCAGTGTTCTTTTTTTTATTCTCTACCAAGCAAGTTCTCGGATTGTTAACCGATTATTTAAAAATTATAGTGAGCAAAAATGGACAGATACTTCAAGAATCCTGACCCTTTCAAGACTGACCACAAGCGCTATTCATTATTTGACCGTTTTCCTTTATATCTATAGTGTCTTGGGTGTAATGGGAATTCCTGTTGCAAATGTCCTAGCTGGTGCGGGTATCCTTGGAGTCGCTCTTGGTTTCGCTGGACGAGATTTAGTCGCTGATATCATTAATGGTTTCTTTATTATCGTTGAACATCAAATCAATGTTGGGGATACGGTTGCCTTTGCCGGTCTTGATATTGAGGGAGTGGTGAAAACTGTAGGGATTCGTTCCATTACTGTTATCGGAGCCGACGGTGCGACTACTTTTATTCCAAACCGAAATATTGCGGCTCTCAAAAATTACTCTTATAAAGAAAGAACGGTCAACCTAGATGTGCCCGTGACAGACGAAAATATTAGTGAGAAAAAAGCCCAAATTATAGAAGTCAATGCTATCTACCCTCAAGTTAAATATCTGGGTATCATCAACATTGAAGACAAACTTTTTCTAAGAACAAGTCTAACTGCCCCTCTATCTAAAATTACTCCTTTAAAAATGGAAATTTTGGATAAATACTATGAAAAGAATAGGCGATAAGCTAATTAGTAAATAGCTTAAAACAAAATAAAAGCGATATATCTAAGATATATCGCTTTTATTTTTAGTGAGTAAAGCCATATGTTTTATTTTCAGGTTCCTCATGGTATAGAATATGAGCCTTATTTAAAGCATCAATCGCTTCTTGCATATCTTGAACATAGTTAAATGCCATATTCATCCCAAAATCTGCTCGAATTACTAAACGTTGAATGATTTCATTTTCCAAATTTTTAGGAAGTGGATAAGCAGGCACTTGCCATCCCTTCATTAAATAAACGATCTGCCAAATCATAAAGATTCCAACCAAGATTTGAATTTTCTTTTAATTTGTAGCATACAATTGGCAATTGTGACCCATCGTTCATAATCTCAAACATTCCTGTTTTTTCAATTTCTTCTGCTAAATACATGGCTACTTTATGCGTTCTCTCATGAATAGCTTTATATCCATCAAATCCATAACGTACAAAATTATAGTATTGACCGATTAATTGAGAAGCACTGTGAGAAAAATTAATCGCCATTGTTGGTAATTCTCCTCCAAGATAACTTACTTTAAAAATTAACTCTTCAGGTAAATATTTTTTGTCACGCCACAAGACCCAACCTACACCAGGATATACTAAACCATATTTATGTCCTGAAGTATTGATTGAAATGACATTTTTCAAACGGAAATCCCACTCAAGTTCTGGCTCAACAAAAGGAGCATAAAGTCCTCCTGAAGCAGCATCTACGTGAATATAAACTTTATAGTCTGTCTGTTTATTATATTCTTCAATCAAATTATCCAAAGCTTTGATATCATCATAACGACCAGTATAAGTAATCCCCATAATTCCAACTACCCCAATCGTATATTCATCAACATAATCCATCACTTTATCCAAATTGATTGACATATGTTCTCTATCCATTGGTACTTCTCGCATTTCAATATCCCAATAAACACAGAATTTTTCCCAGCAAACTTGATAACCAGAGGAAATGACTAAGTTTGGCTTTTTCGCATTAATATCTAGGCCTAATTTTTCTGCTCGCTTGCGCCAAGAAAACTTCATGGCCATTCCACCAAGCATACAAGCTTCTGAAGAACCAATTGTTGAAGTCCCCATAAATTTTTCTTTTTCACTCGCATTCCAAAGGTCAGCGATCATGTTGACGCAACGGTTTTCAATTTCAGTTGTTCTTGGATATTCCGATTTATCAATCGCATTTTTTCCAAGGTCTGACTCATTAGTTTGACTGCTTCAGGTTCCATATAAGTTTGACAGAATGTGGCTAAATTTAAACGAGCATTTCCTTCATCTAACATTTCATCTTGAACTAACTGATAGGCCACTCGAGGTTCAATTGATTGTTGAGCTAATTTATATTTAGGCAAATCCACTTGTTCACTTTCTTAACCAAAAATTGGTTCCAAGAACTCTGCTTCATCGCGATTTTCTTTTCCGTATAACATAGGTACATCCTCCAATTTTTTAATGTTTTAAGATATGTTCTTCTTTTTTAATAATATGATGCTCACCACGAGCTGCTGGATAAATCGCGGGGTTCACATCTCTTGCTTTAAAGTGCCTTGGTTCTTCAATAGTATCATGTCCCCTTTTATCATGCAATTCATAAACAATAAATGGCAAGATAGCGGTCACAACAAAACTTATAAGAAGTATCATTTGGTAAGTATGAGTCTCATTTTTCGCAATTGATGCTGGAGAAACAAAGGAAATAAATAGAGCAAAAATTGATAATAAGAATCCAATTCCCGCAATGATTGTTTTTCCCATTATTTTACCTGGAACATTATAAGTACGCTTTAAATTTTGTTTTTTATAGA
>NZ_BCVK01000052.1 GCF_001591705.1 Lactococcus cremoris subsp. cremoris NBRC 100676
AATTCGAGTATTCTATCTAATATTAGTATATAATAAATCTTTTTTATCTTTGAATTTTTGACCTATTTTAACCGCAAAATCTTTTATTTAAACAAAATAAAAAGACTCTTGACAAATCAAAAGCTTTTTATTCAAATTTCACTTATTAATATTCTTTTTGTTCAGCTGAAAATTCACTTTCATTATCATCTTTACCGACGATTTGGACTAAAGTTTGTTCGGCTTCATTGAGTGTTTTTTTCAATGTCTCAGAAATTTTCATTCCTTTTTGAAATTCAGCAATTGCATCTTCCAACGCAACATCACCAGATTCTAACTTACGTACGATATTTTCTAATTCTGCTAAATTATCTTCAAATTTTACTTCTTCTTTTTTTGTTGCCATTTTTATTTTACCTCCACTTTTACTTGTCCGTCAGTTAATTCCACATCAAGTGCCTGACCTTTTTTTACATCGCTTACGGATTTAATGATTTTTCCATTTTCGTCAGTAATTAGGGAAAAACCACGCGCTTTTATTTTTGAAATATCTAATAAAAGCAAAGACTGATAGAGTTGCTCGGTCTTATTTTTTTTACTTTCAACAATTTTACTATAGGTTGGAATCAATCTATTTGCTGACAGCTCATAACGGTGCTTCATATTTGCAACTTTATTTTCTGTCAGTACTGTCAATCGTTCGCACAATCGGTCAAGTTTTTGTACATGTCCATCGTAAAGGCGTTCAGGTTGTCTAAACACCACTGACTGACTTAATTTTTCAAGTCGCTCTCTACGAATTTTAATCAAATGAGTTAAACGATTAAAAAGACGACTTTCTTGCTCATTTGCCCAATTGATTAAGTCAATTTTTGTATTTGGTGTGGCTAATTCAGCGGCGGTAGTTGGTGTAGCAGCGCGACTATCAGCTACAAAATCGGCCAAGGTCACATCAGTTTCGTGTCCAACTGATGAAATAATTGGAATACGTGATTCAAAAATTGCTCGAACAACAATCTCTTCATTAAATCCCCATAAATCCTCGATAGAGCCGCCGCCCCGACCAATAATCATCACATCAAAATCGCCACGTTCATTGGCGCGTCGGATATTTCCAGAAATTTCTTCGGCCGCGCCAGCTCCTTGAACTTTAGTCGGATATAAGACAATTTGACTCATTGGAAAACGGCGTTGAACGGTTGTAATAATATCTCTGATCACTGCTCCTGATGGACTCGTGGCCACCGCAATTTTTTTGGAAAATTGTGGTAGATTTTGTTTCCAACGTTGGTCAAAAAGTCCTTCTGCCGCTAATTTTTTCTTCAATTGTTCAAACTTAAGGGCAAGCGCTCCAACTCCATCAGGAACTAAACTCTCAATATTTATAGAATATGACCCAGAAGGGGGATAAATGCTAATACGTCCAATCGCAAGTACTTTCATCCCTTCTTCCAATTCAAAATCCAACTTACGAAATTGCCCTGCCCACATCGTCGCTTGAATCACAGCCCCTTCATCTTTAAGAGCAAAATACTGATGATTAGGTCTTCTTCTAAAATTTGAAATTTCCCCTGTCAAATACACGCGCTCAAGATAAGGGTCTCGTTCAAATTTTGCTTTCAAATATTTTGTTAAGGTTGATACTGATAAATATTCTGTCATTCCCTCACTCTTCATATTTCTCTAATTAATTTTACTGACAACTTGTCAATTTTTACTCTACTTTGTAAAATCGAAAAAAAGTAAAAAGTTTATGTCCTGACCAATTATTTATTATCAATAATTGAGGAGAACTTTGCTTATAAACTTAATTACTCTTTCATCTATTCTTATCAGTTACTATTTTCATTCATTTTTCTTGTTGCCGCACGCACCGTTTGTTCCATCAACATTGTAATGGTCATTGGACCAACTCCACCAGGAACAGGAGTAATCAAACTTGCAACTTCTTTGACTTCATCAAAATCAACATCGCCATGCAATTTTCCGTCTTCATCACGATTCATGCCGACATCAATGACAACTGCTCCATCTTTAACATCATCCGCTTTAATCATCCGGTCACGACCAATGGCTACCACTAATATATCCGCTTCTTTAGTTAATTCTCGTAAGTTTTTTGTTCTTGAATGAGCAATTGTCACCGTCGCATCTGCCATCATCAGTAACTGTGCCATTGGTTTTCCAACAATGTTTGAACGCCCAATCACCACCGCACGTTTTCCCGAAAGTTCGACATTATATTCACGGAACATCTCCATAATTCCAGCTGGTGTTGAAGGAATCATCAACGGATTTCCAGACCACAAACGCCCCATATTCATTGGGTGAAAACCATCTACATCCTTTTCAGGGTCAATTGCTAATAAAACTTTTTCTTCAGAAATATGTTTTGGTAAAGGTAATTGAACCAAAATACCATGCCACTGTTCTGATTGATTATATTGTTCAATCAGCTCCAAAAGCTCTTTTTCTGAAACTGTTTCTGGTAGACGAACTACGCTAGAATTCAAACCAATTGCCGTTGCTTGACGGGCTTTATTTCGGACATAGATTTGACTTGCTGGGTCTTTACCCACAAGGATAACAGCAAGTCCAGGAACGCTGCCTGCTTCTTTTAATTTATCGACTTTAACTTTCAACTCAGCTTGCATTTTAGCTGCAAGTGCTTTTCCATCTATCAAGTTCATAAAACTATTATACCATAAGCCGACTTTCAACTCTCAACTCCTCAAATTGGATTTGTCAGCTTTAGTTTTAATTGTTCGTAATTTTTCATCAGCTTTCTCAAAAAGATAATTCCTTGACATTTTAGGTTTACAATCGTAAACTTAATATAGAAAGACTAATCTCATACTAAATCATTTGGGAGGAAAATATGAAAAATGAAACTCATTCAGACGCTCATGAAAAAATGATGAACGAGCCTCATCTTGATCACGAAATGATGCAGATGGAAACTGATGGCCACGACATGGACATGATGAATCATGGTGGACACATGATGCACATGGGCGATATGAGTAAAAAGCTCAAAGTTGCTATCGTTCTAATGATTCCGCTTCTACTCATTTCACCAATTGCTGGATTTACAATCCTTAAATTCCCCGGTAGTGAAATTCTCCAACTCATTCTCGGAACAATCATCTTCTTCTATTCTGGAACTCCTTTTTTCAGCGGGGCTAAAGGCGAACTAAAAAGTCATAAGCCAGCCATGATGATGCTGATTACAATGGGAATTACCGTTGCCTATGCTTACTCAGTCTATGCCACAATCATGAGTCTTAATGGACAGATGGGAATGAACTTCTGGTTTGAACTTGCAACCTTAATTGTCATTATGCTGATTGGTCACCTCATTGAAATGAAAGCAATCATGGGTGCCGGTGATGCATTAAAAGACTTAGCAAGTCTTGTTCCTAAAAAAGCTCACTTAAAAAATGGTGAAGATGTGGAACTTTCCGAATTAAAAGTTGGTGATTTACTTTTAGTAAAAGAAAATGAGAAAATACCTGCTGACGGAATAATTTTAGGTGAAGCCCTTATTGATGAATCTATGATTACTGGCGAAAGTCGGGCGATTAGCAAAAAAATGAATGCTTCTGTTTATGGTGGTTCACTGAACCAAAATCAACCTTTTGAAATGAAAGTCACAACACTTGGAAAGGATTCATTCCTTAATCAGGTTTCCGAACTAGTCAAAAAAGCTCAATCCCAAAAATCTAATCTTGAAAATATGGCAGATAAGGTGGCTGGATACCTCTTCTACGCTGCACTTATTGTCGGTATCTTTTCATTAATTTTTTGGACAATTAGTTCTAACTTTAGTTTTGCCTTACTTCTTGCGGTTTCTGTTTTTGTGATTGCATGTCCACATGCTTTAGGCCTTGCGGTTCCACTTGTCGTTTCACGCTTAACCAGTATTTCGGCTAAAAATGGCTTGCTTATTCAAAATAGAACTTCTTTAGAAAAAATCAATACGATTAAATATGCATTGATGGATAAAACAGGCACATTAACTGATGGTAAATTTGTCGTCCGTAATGTTATTGATTTTACTGATGATACGGACATTCTACAAATCATGGCAGCTCTTGAAGGAAGTTCTACTCATCCGATTGCTCAATCAATCGTTAATGCAGCTCAACCTCTGAAAAGTCTAAAAGTTGAAGCAATTGAAAATATCCCTGGGGTTGGGATTAAAGGTCAAGTCAATCAACACTTTTATCAAATCGTTAATTATAAATATCTTCGCGAACATCAACTTTCTTATGATGAATCAAAAATTGCCCAATACTTAGAACTTGGGTTAACTGTATCCTTCTTAATCAATGACCAACAAAAGGTTTTAGGGTTCATCGCTTTAGGAGATACTCCAAAAGCTGATGCCAAAGATTTTATAAACGGCCTGTTAGCTCAAGGAATCACACCCGTCATGTTAACAGGAGATAACAAGGAAACTGCTCAAAAAATTGCTACCGCACTAAATATTCCTGAATTTAGAGCGGAATTAAAGCCTGAAGATAAAGCAGAGATTGTGAAAGAATATCAGAAGAAAGCAGGTGTTCTCTTCATTGGTGATGGTGTCAATGATTCACCAGCACTTGCAACAGCTACGATTGGTTTTGCAATTGGCGCAGGTACTTCCGTTGCCATTAACACTGCTGATGTTGTTCTAGTTAACTCCAATCCAAGTGATGTCTTAGATATGATAAATATCTCAAAAAGAATGCTTAATAAAATGAAGCAAAACCTCTGGTTTGGGGCAGGTTATAATATTATTGCTATCCCTGTCGCAGCAGGTATCCTTTATCCATTTACGGGGATTTATATTGACCCTCTTATTGCAGCAGTTCTTATGTCAATCTCAACTGTGATTGTTTCAATCAATGCGATGGGATTGAGGTATGATAAAAAATAGAAGAGCATATGCTCTTCTATTTTTTTATTTTTCAAGCCATAATTAAAAGAAAATTTGATAGAAGCCTTTTATTATTTAAATATACTTAAACATTAAATACCCGAATTGCTAGTTAATTTCATTGGAAAATAAATAAGTCGTGCTATCCTAATCTTAAACCACTAAGCATTAGAAAGCGCACGACTTATATGACTTATAATAGCACACTCCCAAAAGTTTTTGTTTATTTACTGACAACCATTGAGACGCTTTATCAAACGAGGGTTCCCCTTGAGGTTCAAAACCGAAAGAACGTCCATCTCGCAACATCAGATTGCTTAGTTATCGCTTGTTACCTATGGGGCGTACTGCATTTTAGTGAAATGATTAAAGCTAAGCACCAACTTGCTCAAAGTTTATTTCCTAATTTCCTAGAATATTATCGCTTTGTCCGCCGTTGTAATGCCCTCTTACCGAGTATCCAAGTCATTCGACAAGCACTCGTCTTTAAAGAGGTTGAAGGAATGAGTGTATCCATTATTGACAGCTTCCCCATTCCTTTGTGTCAGCCTATTCGTAATTTCAGAAGCAAAGTTCTTGGAGATTATGCAAATGTTGGCTACAATGCTACAAAGGGACAGTACTTCTATGGATGTAAATGTCATGCTTTAGTCAGTGAATCAGGCTATGTCATAGACTACACAATTACTCCTGCTTCAATGGCTGATAGTTCAATGACCGAGGAAGTGTTGAGTCAATTTGGGACCCCAACAGTCCTTGGAGATATGGGATATTTAGGTCAGTCACTGCATGATAGGCTGGAATTAAAAGGAATTGATCTAATGACACCTGTCAGGAAGAACATAAAGCAAAAGAAAATCCTTTTCCCTAATTTTTCAAAACGTAGAAAAGTGATTGAGCGAGTTTTCTCTTTTTTGACAAATCTAGGAGCTGAGCGTTGTAAAAGTCGTTCGCCTCAAGGTTTTCAATTGAAATTAGAGATGATACTTTTAGCGTATTCTTTACTGTTAAAATCAGCTAAATCACTGGAACCAGAGACTTTAAGATATTCTATCGGGTATCAAGTCATGGCTAAATAATCAACTAGCAATTCGGGTATTAAATATATTATCACACAGATGCTTATGATTGTGATGATATTTTTTATATATGATTTATTTTTAAATGATTTAAGAATCTTTCGTTCATAATCATTTAATTGACTCCCTTGATGAACTAGAAAATTAATATTACCTCTAAGATAACGATTAGCGTCAAAAATATCAAAGATTCCTTGAAGTAAATAATCTTTAGTATCTTGAAGCAGTTTTTTTATTTCTAATCTAATCTCATTAGAATCAAGATAGCTATCGATATTTTCCATAAATACTTGATACTTTCTTCCTCTTTTAATAGTTCTTGGTTTTTGCTTAGTAAGACTTTCAAATCTGACTAGCCCTCGCCTATCATAATAAACTTCACTTTTATGTTCTTCATTCCACTTCTTCCCGCGCTCTTGCATTTCTTTAAGGTTAGCCACAATCTGCTCAGTTTCTCTGGCTTTTTCTTCAGCCGTTTTTTCTTTATTTTTTTTAGATTTATTTTTATCTTTAGTTAAAAAAATATCATCCAAATTTTCAATCTCTTTATTTTGACTCATTAGCTCCCTCCTTTCTTAGTTACTGTTACTTGAAAGCTTAGTATCCTTTAGAAAAAATGTAAAGATGTAGCAAATTCCTATAATGATTCTAAATGAAAATACTAAAATATTTCCTAAACTACTATAACTATGAAATATAGATAATATCCCCATCACAAGCAGAAATAATTTCCACCATTTCCCTCCCCTTTTTCCAATACGACTATATGCCACCCATTCTAATGCAGGGTAAACTGACATTGCAACTATTCCCATTAGTGCTATTACAAAAGGAGAATAGCCAGCGAAAGAATACAAATTATTTATGATATTTATCGTGCCCATAAATGCTACCATAACAGTAGTTAAAATATTTCCGACAAAAGCTGTTTGTTTGGAAGTAATTGATTTCATTTCTCCCTCCTATTTGAAGAAACCCATTTTAATTGCCCATGCTAGAAAAATTATGATAGTACCAATTACAGAAATCAAGGCTGTTCTCATACCGCCTCTTTTTCGTCGACTATTACTATAATCTCTCTCCCTATTCGTTATTCCTTGTTTTCCCGGTGTTGTAGTCAATAACAATAAATCATGTACAATAAAATCCTCTGCATCCTCTGAATTAAACTCTCCACTTTCTAATTTCTTTTTAGCTATTTGCAGAATCATCTCTGAATCGACAGATTTATTCGAATCATTTAAAAGGTCCTCAATTTTTTGTAAAGCTTTCGTACTATTGTTTTGTTCTTTTTTACTTTTTTTATTTTCCTCAATTTTTCGATTTGGTGTTAGATAGTCTTTACCATTAATTTCAGACATCCAGTTATCACGATAATCATTAAGCCCATTAACAAATTTATTTAAATCTTTTGGGTCTATCGGTTTTCTTTCTGGTTTTCTTTCTGGTTCTTTATTCTGGGTCATTTGGTGTTTCTCCTTCTCCACGTTCTTCGCGGTCATTTTCTTCAACTTCTCCATAATCAGATAGGCTTTCTCCAATTCCTTCTCCCACTTCTGGTCTCACACTATCTTGTCCACCATATGATTTCACATAGGTCTCATCAACTCCTGCAGCATCTCCCGGGGCAGTTGCAAGACCAAAAACAAAGAGCGTTGTTAGAGTACTAGATGTACTTCCCCAATCAAAATGTTTTTCACTTTCCATTGCCAAATTCCACTGGTTTGATAACCACCCTAAGACCCCACCAGATGATTTTTTCTTTGGAGTACTTGAAGAATAATTATCCTCCGCAACCAAGTCCGTTTCTTTAGAATAGTAAGCAGATTTCGGAACATAATTTGGATAGTAAGCTCCGTTAGAACTACTATATCCACCTGATGAATAACCATAGCCACTAGAATATGAATAACCTCCATCATAACTGTAATCACCATAAGTTGGTGCATAATAAACCACAGGTGGAATATAATTCGGCACATACTCATAGCCATTGGCATAGTAAATCGTCGCATAAGGATTACTTGTGTTGTAATAAACAATTGGTGGCACATATTTGTAGTAAACATCTAGTGTTTCATCATCTTTGGGATAAGTGCCTGACTCTGTGGTGCTATCTTCGATATAGTAATTGCCAAAGTTATAAGGGACGTTCACTGAATAAGCATGCCCATAAAGGCCTGTGGTTGATTCTTGTCCTAGATAGGTACCGTCCGTACCATAGTAATCATAAGTGACGGTATTTTGGATATGATAATAATCACCGACTATTATTGTGTTCCCATTTCTGTGCTGACTTTCTTGACCATAAGCATAATGTGGGAATTTGCTGGCTGGAACCGTTCATGTCATTCCTGGGAACCAGATAAATTGGTGTTGCGGAACAATGAGCCGATTGTTTTCATCGGCATCATAGTAGTTGAGATAGACAACATCTCTGACTTGTGTCGCCAAATGTGCTTGTAAGGCCGAACCAAAGAGGTCATAGCGAACCCCTTGCGAATATTGATAAGAATTTCCACTACGAGCTGGCGCTGGACTGTAAAAATCATAGTCAAAGTTTGACAGAAAACCAACACCCAGATAACCGCCATAAGGCAAGCTGGCCTGTCCATTCAAATCGGTGTCAGGAGCTGTGGTATCAAAAATAATACTATTAGTGTCTATCGCAAGGTTGGTTGTCTTTGGAATGACGGTTAAGAGATTGGCAAGATTGGTCTTGACTCCTTGTGCCATATCAATATCCGTTGTGATAAACGAAGCGAGGACCGGGACTTGAAAGTCTGTATTATGTGCGACGATTTGATAGTTAATATTGACATTGTTTGCCCCAAAATAAAGAGCAACAATCGAGTTTCCGTCTGAGTTAGCGATGTTTTGCTCGCCTGTAAAAGCCAATCCAATCGGACAGTCAGACGTACTTTCTGCAGGGGCTTGCCAGCTTGATTCATCTGTCGAGATGACTTTGTATATCAAATCTAGATTCGTTCCGGCTAGGGTTGTTCCAACATTGGTAATTCGTCCAGAATCTCCAGCATTCATAGTATAAGTGGTCGCAGGTATGGTTGGACCGTCCGTTTGTCCAAAGTTTTCAACACTAATTTGACCTGTTGTTTGACCTTTGATTGGTATAACCTGCGTATTTGCAGACCAATGTAACCCATCCGGAGTCAGAAAATTATTGGGAACAAGGTTGTTAGCTTTGATTGTAATATTGATATCATCTAGCGTGGCTGGCCCTGTGATGTCATTGGCGACTGAACCGGTCGCTTCAATACTGCTTGATTGCAGGGTCTTGACCATTAGCTTGACTGGCAATTGAACCATTTGTTAGGGTAGCATTGGTAACTGTTCCACTTGTCGAAAGACTTGATGCAATTGTGACTTTTGCTTTTGATGAATCAAGAGGAACACTTGGGACTTTTGAAGTCGAGGCGTTTGTTTTCGATCCTGAACTGGTCGAACTTACAGTCTCTGATGAATTAGAGCTTGCTTCTACACTTAAAGCCTGAGCCGAACTGGCATTTAGAACCTGAGCTGAACTGGTTGAAGAAGACGAATCTGAATTGGCAATTGGACCCTGAGCCGAACCTACCAAAACTGGTGAATCTGAACTGGTTGAAGAAGATGAATCTGAATTGGCAATTGGACCCTGAGCCGAACTTGCCAAAGCTGGTGAATCTGAACTGGTACTTGGACTTGGGGCTGTGCTTGCCTGTGAAGGTTGCGAGGTCACCTCTTTAGTTTGAATTTCTGCCTGTGAAGTTCCTGTATTTCCTTCGGTTGTCGAATCAGACACGACAAGGGAAGAATTTACAGTTGGATTGTTGACATCTTCAGCTTGGTTTGTTTGTGAAACAGCTAGATTTTCATCTGCTTTTACTGCTAGAGGCAAACTAGTAACTAACAAACTTAAAAGAATTCCAGTGCTAAGCAACCAAAATTTGCTTGGTGACTTCATCTGAAATCGTTTTTTCTGATTTTCCAATGTAAAACCTCCTTTTAGTGAATATTTTTTGTTTTCTGATTGTTTAATATTATACGCTTAATTAGAAACTTTGGTAAATATAAAGTAATGATTTTAACTCAATTTAAAAACAAGACTTTTAGAATACAAAAAAACCTACCAAAAGTGGTAGGTATCTATTTCAATAGAAGGCTGAAATATCTTATGTTGTGTTCTTACTCGCGCATTTATATTTTCTCCTCCTCTAAATCAAAAAGACCATTATACAATGGTCTTTTTCTTTTAAATTAATCCTTTAGCTTTTAAATATCTTTCTGCTACTTTTGAAGCGTCTTCCTGCTTAACATTAACATCATAGTTCATCTCAATCATCTCTTGGTCAGTAATTTTTCCTGACAGTTTATTGAGAATCTTCTTGAGTTCAGGATATTTTTTTAATAAACTTTCTTTCATCAGTGGTGCTGCTTGATAAGGTGGAAAAAGGTTCTTATCATCTTTTAAAACAGTAAGATTATATTGTTTAATTTGGCTGTCAGTAGAATATACTTCAGCGACATTCACAGCCCCAGAGTTTAAGGCATTATAAATCAGACTACTTTGCATGGTTTTGACATTTAAATCAAGTCCATATAGTTTTTTCAAGCCAATATTTCCATCTGAACGATTAGCAAATTCAACATCAAAACCTGCAGTTAATCCTGAAACGTTAGGCAAATCAGAAATTTTCGTGAGCTGATGTTCTTTAGCAAAATCAGATTTGACAGCAAGAGCATAAGTATCTTGAAATTTCATTGGTGATAGGTAGGTAAATTGATTGAGTTTTTTAATGCCTTCTTCTGCTTTTTGCCAAACTACAGCCGGGTCAGTAGAATTAACTGGGTCTTTTAAAAATGTAGAAGTAATCGTCCCTGTGTATTCAGGATAGATATCAATTTTTCCTGCTTTTAAGGCATTATAGAGGAAAGTCGTATCACCAAAATTTGATTTTAAATTGACACGAATATTACTATCCTTCTCAATAAGTAACTTGTACATGTTAATCAATACATCAGGTTCAGCTCCTAATTTACCTGCAATTGTAATTTGTGGATGGTCAGAAGTTTGAGGGCGATAGTAAGAACCTCCCAACACGAGTAAACCAATGAAAAAACTAATGAGAATTGTTCTTATCTTTGCCTTCTCTAAAAATTTCAAAAGACTACTGAAAATGATCGCCAACAAGGCTGACGAAATGGCTCCAATCAAAATCAATGAAACATCATTCATATTTATTCCAAGAAGAATAAAGTTTCCTAAACCTCCAGCGCCAATCAGGGCAGCGAGTGTCGCGGTACCAATGACCATAACTGTACTCGTCCGAATTCCTGCCATGATAAAGGGCATTGCCAATGAGAGTTCAAATTTCATCAGTCGTTCCCTGCGATTCATCCCAAATGCCGTTGCGGCCTCAATCAAGGAAGGTTCAATTTGCTCTAAACCCGTATATGTATTTTGAACAATTGGAAAAATCGCATAAACAACAAGTGCAACAATGGCTGGTAAACTTCCAATTCCGATAAATGGAATTAATAATCCCAAAAGAGCTAAACTAGGAATGGTTTGAAAAATTCCTGTGACTTGCAAAATCGGTTCGGCAATTTTCGGAAAACGTCGAAGTAAGAGGGCTAAGGGAATCGAAATCAAAATCGCAATAAAAATTGAAATGAGTGAGATTTGAATATGTTCCAAAAGTGCCTGCCAAAATTGTCCTTGCTGATTTTGAAAAGTTGAAATTAATTGGCTCATTTTTCACCTCCTGCAATATAACAAATAATATCATCTGAGGTGATGCTTTTGCCCCTGTATTTCAAAACTTCTTTTTCAGATAGACGATTGATTATTTCAGATATCGTTGTATTTTCAGCAACTTCTTGTGCTTCTGGATTTACTGACAGCTCTGTCAGTAATAAATTTTCAACAGAAACCGTTGATAAGTTCTGATGATATTCTTTGAAAAATGTTTTAACGAAATCATTTGCTGGATGTTGATAAATATCAGCCGGCTCAGCAATTTGCTGGATTAAGCCATCATTCATAACGGCCACACGGTCAGCCAAATATAAGGCTTCATCTAAATCATGAGTAACAAAGACAATCGTCAAATTCATTTTCTTTTGTAAATCTTTAATAAATATTTGCAACTGACGACGTGAAATTGGGTCAAGTGCTGAAAAAGGCTCATCCATCAAAACAATTTTAGGATTGGCGGCAATTGCCCGCAAAATTCCGACCCTTTGTTGCTCCCCTCCTGATAATTCACTGGGTTGGCGGTGAGCATAATCTTTAGCATCCAGGCCAACTAAATCTAGGAGTTCATTGGTTCTGTCAGTAATTTTTGTTTTATCCCAACCTTTCATTTCAGGAATCAAAGCAATGTTCTCTGAAACGGTTAGATTGGGAAATAAAGCGATTTGTTGTAAGACATAACCCACAGATAATCTTAATTTCCTCAGATTTGTTGTACTTACTTCTTCATTGTTGATTAAAATTTTCCCCTCACTGTGAGTGACTAATTGATTAATCATCTTTAAAGTGGTCGTTTTTCCACTTCCACTCGGCCCTACTAGCACAAAAAACTCTTGGTCTTTAATAGTAAAATTAGCATGATCAAGAATTTTTTTACTAGCGAAAGCCTTGGACACATTCTGGAATTCAATCATGAATGTCCTCATTTCTATCATTAAAATTTACTGACCACTTGAAAATATATTCTGTCAGTAAAAAATTTTCTTCAGCTTTGACTTATGGTTTCTTCTATTATAATGTTACACATCAGCCAAGCAAACTGTCAGTAAAAATATTCTAAGTCACTAGCTACTGTTGGATAAGTAAAAATCATTTTTTCAACATCAGCCAATGTCATTTTTTGTTGAATTAAAATACTGATTAAATTAATCACTTCATCAGCTACTGAACTTACTGTTGAAGCACCGACAATTTCTTGATTTTCATTGATGGCAACTTTTAGTTTTGCTAAGGGGTCATTAATTCTCTTATAAGTATACCAAGATTTTAAATTCAAACTTTTTGTGCGAATTCCAGTCCCTGTCAAAATCCCCACCTCAGCTAATTTTGCCGTTCCAAAAATAATTGTCGGAATCTGTGGATAATGGATTGGTACTTTATTAGCATTTGGCAAATTTTGACCCAAATAATTTCCTTCAAATGAAGAAACAGGAGTTAAATGAGGCTCCGCTTTAGAGAGGACATCTCCCATGGCATAAATTTTAGGATTGCTTGTTTGTAGATAGTCGTTTACTTTAATCCCTTTGTGGTCTGTTTCAACGCCAACTTTATCTAAATTAAGCTGATCGCTATTTGGCTGACGACCAACTCCGGCAATCACTAAATCCGTTTTATGTTCAAAACCAGCTCCATCAGTCAACAAAAAACCGTCAGTAAATTTTTCAACTTTGCTTACAGAAATATTTTCAATAAAATTAATGCCCTGATTTTTGAGGTAATTGATAAATTCTTGTCCCATTTCTTCATCAAAATGAGCAACATTACTTTTCTTACGAGAAATAATCGTTACATCACTTCCAGCAGCTTTAGCAATTTGAGCTAATTCTAATGATATTGGCCCACTCCCCATGAAACTAATCTTAGCAGGTAATTCTTCAAGAGCTAAAAAATCATTACTTGTTTTTAGAAATTCGTCACCATCAAGTTCTAGACGACGTGGACGACTTCCTGTCGCAATAATATAAGTTTTGGCCTGATAAATCTCTCCTGCAACTTGCAGTTCTCCTTGCTCAGTAAAACTTGCGCTACCATATATCGTTTCAATATCAGCATTTTTTAACCCTTCAAAAGTCGATTTTTCGTAAGGATCGGTAATATTTAACTTACGACTTCGCAAACCTTTCCAATCAATCTTTAAATCACCCGAAATTCCTTGACCTTTTAAATGTTCAACATGACTTTTAGCCTCAATCACTGCCATCATCATTTTAGTTGGGTCACAACCATAATTTGGACAAGTTCCACCCCACTTATCATTTTCAATCATTGCAATTTTATTATCTTTCGTTTTAAGGCGATAAGCTAAGCCAAGTCCCCCAGGTCCTGCTCCAATAATAATATAATCAAACAATCTTTCTCCTTCTAATTTTCAAATTAAACTTTTAATGTAATAACTTACAAGGCTTTAGATTAATTCTACTTTTTTTCTCCAAAATATCAAACTATTTAGCCTTTAATATAAAAAAATTCAGTAGTAATTACTACTGAATTATCCTTCTTGAAATTGTTCTTCCAAATCAAATTGATATAAGCGCTCTGTAGCTGCTTCAATTTGGATTTTTCTCATTTTTCTAGGCAAAAATTTTCTGATTTCATCGTCATTATAGCCGACTTGCAGCCGTTTATTATCAATAATCAATGGACGACGTAAGATTGTTGGATTCATTTCAATCAGCTCAACTAAATCATTTAATTTAATTGATTCAAAATCAATATTTAAACGTTCGTAAGCTTGACTCCTCTTATAAATAATATCTACTGTCCCACCTTCTGTTAGGGATAATATTTCTAATAAATCCTCTCTTCCAATATGATTTGTAACTAAATTTATTTCCTGATAGGCAAGTTGATGTTTTTCCAACCATTCTTTCGCTTTTTTACAAGAGCTGCAAGATGCTACCGTGTAGATTTTTATCATAGTGTTCACCTCATCTATTTCTTATCACATTCTCATTTATCTCTTAATTATATTCTACCATAAAAAGATAATTTGTAAAGGCTTTTATGAGATAAAAATGAGGTTATCATCTGCTTTTAACAGAAAACAAAAAAATGTAAAAATACAGTTTTTTTAATTTTATTTATAGATTCTTTTGATTCTATCAGAAAGTAAGCAAAGCACTTCATAATTAATCGTTCCACGCCAATCAGCAACGTCTGTTGTCGTGATTTCATTAGCCTTATCTCGACCAATCAAAGTGACCTTCGTTCCCAAAGGGTAAGACTTATCAAGTTTTATCATCATTTGATCCATACAAACTCGACCAACAATCTCACAAAACTTTCCATCAACAAGCACTTTGAAACCTTGCATTTGACGGGTCCACCCGTCAGCGTAACCAATTGGAACAGTTCCAATCCAAGTTTCTTCACTCGTCTCATAAGTTGCACCATAACCAACCGTTTCACCTGCAGCTATTTTTTTTATATGAGTCAATTCAGAAACTAAAGAGAGAGCGGGTTCAATTTCAAAAGGAAGTTCCAAAGTTTTACCACTTGGATTCAAGCCATACATTGAAATCCCTAAACGTTCAATAGCTTGAACTTGTTCCTTATGCCATAAAGCAGCGGCCGTATTAGTTGAGTGTATAAATTTTGGTTGACGTGATAATCCGGCCATAATTTTGTTAAATCTTGCCTGTTGATTTTTAAATTTTGTTTCATCAGCCATATCCGCAGTCGCAAAATGAGTGAAAATTCCTTCAAAATTAATCGCATATTTATCAGCAAGTTCAATCATCTGATTAGCTTCTTCAACATCACGAATACCAATCCGACCCATACCAGAATCTACACCAATATGAATTTTTAAATCTGAAAGTTCTGCTTCTTCTTGAACAACCAATTTCAACCATTCTAAACTCGGGGCAGTAAGACTAATATTAAGGGCAGCTGCAATATCAACATCTTCTGGAACAATTCCGGATAAAACTAAAATCGGTTTAGTCACCAGATGATTTCGTAATTCAATTGCCTCATCTAGGTTTGATACACAAAAACCACCTACCAAATCGCTCACCGCTTTAGAAACCTCAACCGAGCCATGACCATAAGCATCTGCTTTCACTGCTGGCCAAATCTCTGCATTAGGGTTAATATGCTTTTTAAATTTTTCAATATTATTTCTAATCGCTTTTAAATCAACAATAGCTGAAGTATTACGATGTGGTGAAGTTTTCATCTTTTAAACCTTTCTCTAGTTTAAGTAAAATTTTTATTACTTCTTAATTTTTTTTCTAAAACAACAAAAGCAACTGCTTCTAAATTACTATGCGAAATAGATAAATGAACTTGACCCTCAAAAGGATGTTTTGAAAAATAAGGTTTTCCCAATTCATCATTTTTTATTTCAAGATCATGCATTCCTAAAGCTTTACCAAATCCGGTACCATAAGCCTTAGAAAAAGCCTCCTTTGCCGCCCAGCGTCCAGCGAGAAATTCTGTTTTACGAGCAGTGGATTGAAAATTATTGTACTTTTCTAGCTCCATTGTTGTAAGAACTTGTTCCACAAAACGCTCTGAGCGTGTTAATGCTTTTTGAATTCGAGAAAGTTCAACATTATCAACACCTGTCCCAAAAACCATCCTTTCACCTCTATTTCTAGAATAAAGGCTAAAATCTGGCAAAGACTGCCAGATTTTTCACCTTTTGAAAACAAATTTTTTTTAGTTATAAATTTTCTTAAAAGAGAGAATCTCTAAATTTTTATAACTTATTTTGCAAGTTCATAAATTGCTTCAGCATAAATCACTGCCGCTTTGTAGATATTTTCAACAGGTTTCATTTCATTCGCTTGGTGCATTGAATCTGGTTCTCCTTCAAACATTGCTCCATAAGCAACACCACGTTCCAACAGACGACCGAAAGTTCCACCACCAATGATTGTTTCATATCCTTTAAGACCAGTGTGTTTTTCATAAACATCAATCAATGTTGATACAAGTGGGTCTGACATTGGAACATAGTGAGGTGTGTGGAGGTGTTTTGAAAGTTCAACTTCAACAACCCCATCAAGTTTAGCAAGAATTTCTTGCATACGCTCTGGGCTGTTCCCTTGTGGGAAACGGAAATTGAGGGCGATTTTACCTTCACCATTTTCATCAAATGACCAAACACCAGCATTCATTGAGGTATTTCCCATCAATTCATCAACAAAAGCTGTACCTAATTTTTCACCTTCATGATCTTCAAGAAGTTTTTCAGCCCCAACTTTAATGAAGGCAGCAGCACCGTCAGCAAAGTCAAATTGATTCAAGAACAAAGTAAGATAAGTTGCTCCATTAATCCCTTTTTCTGGCATCGCACCATGCGCTGATTTACCATAAAGCGTAATTGTTGCTTTTCCATCAGCCTCTTCAAGGTCAAAACGAAGATTTTTGCTTGCATGTTCAGCTACAAATTTTTCAAGTGCAGCTTCTAAATCTTTAGCACCTGAAATCACTGCAGTTGCTGATTCTGGAACCATATTTTCTGCAAGACCTGCTTTAAAGCTGTGAAGAACAACTTGACCAGCATTTTTACCTGAGAAATGGAGATATTCTGTGATATTCCCTTTTTCACCATTGATAATTGGGAACTCAGCATCAGGTGAGAAACCAAAATCAGGCAACGGCAATTCACAGTGCTCAAAGTAGTAATCCATATCTGCCCAACCTGTTTCTTCGTTTGTACCAACGATGAAACGGATTTTTTTAGATAATGGAAGATTAAGTTCTTTCAAAATTTTGAGTGCATAGTAACATGCAACTGTTGGTCCTTTATCATCAGAAGCACCACGAGCATAGAGATTCCCATTACGGATTTCTGGCTCAAATGGATTTGAATCCCAACCGGAACCAGCAGGAACAACATCTAAGTGACCAATAATTCCGAGAACTTCGGCATCAGCATTTGCTCCGTTTTCATATTCAAAATGTCCAACATAGTTATCATAATTTTTAGTTGTATAACCATCACGTTCGGCAATTTTCAAGAAAGCATCCAAAGCTTTTCTTGGACCAGGGCCAAATGGATTTTCAGCATCTGCATGTTCCATATCCATTGCAGAATCAATGCGCAAAAGGCTAAACAAATCTTCCATCAAAGCGTCCTTACGCTTTTCAACTTCAGCTTTAAAATCAATAGTTGTCATAATCTTCTCCTTGAAGTAGTATATTTATCTATTGTATCATAGTTACTCAACATGGTGCAATAAGTACTAATAAATATGAATTAAAGTAACTTTTCTTAACCACTTTCATCAGTAAATTTCCCTTCAAAATATTTTACTCAAATAAGTATCACAGTTATTAGGTAGTCATTTTATATTGTTTCAAAAACTGCACTAATAACGAGCTTTTATTGGCATCTTAATTACCTACCTTGTTACAGGTTATTATGTTATTCTGAAAATACTATTTAAAAAGATTATATATAAGGAGGATAAACATAATATCATTGAACATAGTGGAAAATAATATACCTGATATCAAGATTAGATCAATCATAGAAACTGCTGATTTCATCAAAAAAAATAAATCATCTTTAGTTCGTTTTGGAGATGGGGAAATAGACATAATTAACCATAGCAGTATCCCTTATCAACCTTACAGCCCAGAGCTTGCTAAACAACTCAAAAATATCTTAGAAACACAAAGTGACGAAAAGTGCCTGGTAGCTTTACCCGATGTTTTTCAAAATTTGGAGAGATACAATAATTCTGCTCAGAATTTTTGGAAGGGCCATTTTGAAAGATACCACAATTTTTATCAAGAACTTCACAAATCTGATTGGTATGCTAGTACTTTTATTTCTCGCCCATATATTGATCTTGAAGATAAAAGTAGCGCTGCTGAATCTTTTGAGGCTGTTAGAAGCTTATGGGAAGCAAAAGATATACTAATCGTTGAAGAGACCTCTTCTCGTTCTGGAGTTGGAAATACATTATTTCAAAACGCTAAGTCTATTTCTCGAATTATCTGCCCATCCCACAATGCCTATCAAAAATACAATGATATTTTAGAAAGTATTAAAACTTTTGGAATGGAAAAGCTTATATTACTTATGCTAGGACCTACCGCAAAAGTATTAGGATTCCAATTATCCCGAGAAGGTTATCAAGCAATCGATATTGGACATATTGATTCTGAATATGAGTGGTATCAAATGGGGGCCTCATACAAAGTAAAATTACAACATAAACATACCGCTGAACATAATTATGACACAGATATCATTTTTCTTCAGGACAATGACTATGAAAATAGTATCATTGGACGTATCGAATAAAAAGATAAATCTATATGATGTATACCAAAAAGCTAGACTTTTGAAATCATGACGTTAAGTCAATTTTTTAGAGTAACAAACGTAGAATTTTAATCTATTTATTTTAAGCACTTACCTTTTCAAATTGATTAGGTGTAAGATACCCTAAACTTTGATGGATTCGTTTTGAATTATAAAAGGCTTCGATGTACCAGAAAATACTCTGATAGGCTTCTTCAAAGTTCTTATATTTAAATT
>NZ_BCVK01000053.1 GCF_001591705.1 Lactococcus cremoris subsp. cremoris NBRC 100676
GGATTTCAACTAATTCATTCGGAAATTTGCCTTTGACAGATGCATCCATAAAGAGTCGGTTTTGCCATAAATCCGCAAAATGGGCTGCAGCAATATCTTCTTTATCCTGTGAGGCTGGATAATTTGGACTTAAATTTAAGATGATTCCAATTTTTCCATCAGAATTTTGATTCACTTCACGATATTTTTGAATGGCTAAACTCGAAGCCAATTGCAAATTATAAGCCACCTGTACTGCGAGTTTACCATCAACCAAGTCTGGATAATGAAATTGATAAAGATAGCCACCTTCAACTACTACCATTGGCTCATTATGAGTAAACCAATCACTCACTCGGTCACCAAATAATCTGAAACATTGTTCAGCATATTTCACATAGAAACTAATCACTTGTTTATTTGCCCACCCGCCGTATTTATGAAGAAGTTCAACTGGCAAATCAAAATGATGTAAATTAATTATCGGTCTAATACCATTTGATAAAAATTCATCAATGACGGCATTATAAAACTCCACTGCTTCAGGGTTTACTGTTCCTTCTTCCAAGTCATCAATCAAGCGTGACCATTGAATGCTTGTTCTTACTGAGTTCAAACCTGCCTTTTTCATCAATCTAATATCTTCTCTAAAATCATTATAAAAATTACTAGCCACATCGGGACCAATACCATGCCAAAAATGCTCAGGAAATTTTTCAAAATCATAGTCAAAAATATTGGCGTGCTTCTTGTTAAACCGTCCTTCTAGCTGTGGCCCACTAGTCGCTGCTCCCCACCAAAAATCTTTTGGAAATTTTAATTCAATCATCTTTTTTTACTACCACGTAATTTCTTTCAAATTTTGTTCCAATTTTTCTAAAGCTTTTTCTAATCCCAAGCCCTTATAAGCCTGCGCTGAGATCCATTTTCCATTGATGTCATTTGATGTAAAGGCTGCTAATGCCATCCCAGGCACAACCGTATCCACTAGATTTGGAGCATTTTTGCCACCAAGATCCGTTTGAATCCAACCAGGATCGGCAACATTAATTGTTACACCCGTTCCTTCAATTTTTTTGGAAAAGTCTTTGCTTATTTTATCTAAAGCTCCCTTTGAAGCTGCGTAAGCACTTTGTTCAGGTTTATAAATAATCCCACTTGTTGTATTACAAATTCGCCCAAATCCCTGCTCAATCATTTTTGGTAAAAACTTTTCTATTAAAATCATAGGAGCGACAAGATTTACTTTGTACGTTTGGATATATTCTTCCACATTCATTAGACTAAAAGGAGTTTGTGCTTTAGGTTGGATTCCTGCATTATTGAATAAATAATCTAAAGCAACTCGTTTATCTATTTCATCAGCCATTTTACGTACTTGCATTTCATCTGATAATTCAGCACCAACCGCAAAAGTTTTAATTCCTAAATTTTTGAGCTCACAAATTAAAGATTCAGTATGTTTCAAACTCCGACTGTGAACCACTACATTTATTTGATTTTTAGCAAGAAACAGTGCAATTTCTCGCCCGATTCCTCTTGAAGCACCTGTAACTAGTGCCCATTTATTTTCTGTCATCTATCTCACTTCTTTCTTTTCTAATCGACTAAAAGCAATATCTATCATTTTACAAAGTAACCCAGGAATAAATAAAACAAACCAGATTCGATTAAATCCCGTCAGGAGAAATGCTAAAATGATAATCATCAATGTATAAAAGACCATTGACCAATTGTTTTTCATTTTTTGAATAACCTCAACAAATCGGTCTAACCTATAATATGTCTTGAAAATAATATAAATCAATGTCAATACAAAATAAGCAATACTAACCAAAATCAAAAACGTCGTCAGATTAGATAATGGAAAGTCACTTGCCAAAAAGAAGACACCAAGCATAAAGATAATAATCAAATTACTGACATCAAATTTAACCTTAACTCCATGTGTTCTTTCGCGGTATTTGTCGTAATAAGTTCCACGCAGATAAGCAAAACTTTTCTTAAAGGAATAAGTTGTCCCTAATAAAATAAAGCCACGCAGAAAATTTAGCCAAAACATCAGAGACGAAAGTACAATCATATAAATCCATTGGATTGCCCATGTAAAACCTGATACTTTCATTTAACCGCTCCTGTCACTCCATTATAGATATACTTTTGCAAAACAATGAAAACAATCAAAATAGGTACAATAACAATCATAACCCCAGCCAAAATCACAGGCCATTGCACAACCGATGAACCTTTGAAAGCAAAAAGTGCCGTCGAAATCACTTGTAAGCTAGGGTCTGGCATATAGAGATAAGGATTATAAAAATCATTATAAACACCCACTCCTGAAATAATGACCATGGTCACAATTGGTGCTTTCAAATTAGGCAAGATGATTGACCAGAAAATCCTAAAATATGAAGCCCCATCTAACAAGGCCGATTCGTCCAAGGAATAGGGAATTTCTTGCAAAAATTGTAGAAAGATATAGAGGGCGATTACATTTGTTCCAATATAGAGGAGAATGACTGACCAGCGCGTGCCTACCAAACCTAATTGATTAATCAATTGAAAGACTGCCACTTGGGATGTAATGGCTGGTATCAACATGGCTATCGTAAAGAGCGCCAAAATCAGTCTTTTCAGTCGAAAGTCAAAGCGGTTCATCACATAAGCAAATGATGATGAAATCAAAAGCTGACCCGTCATTGAAATCACAAAGATAATGAGCGTATTTTTAAAACCTGTCAGCATATTTCCTTGCGTAAAAGCTTGGCTATAATTGGCTAACGTAAAATGTTTTGGCAGTCTCAAAACCCCTGAATTCGTGAATTCCGTCAGTGACTTAAAAGAGCCAATAAAAACAACCAAAAGTGGTAAGACTGCTACAAGAGCCGCCAAAGTTAACGGAATATATTTTAGAAGCTGACTCATACGAAATTTCTGTCTACTTGTTTTTTTTCATTATGCTCCTGCTTTCTTTTTAGAAGTACTTCTGTCTTGTGTCAGAATAAATTGAGCCGCTGAGACAACCACGACAATAATCAATAGAATAACTGCCATAGCTGACGCAAGCCCTACTTGATTATAGTTAAAGGCCGTTTGCACCGTTTGAATGACAAAAGTCATTGTCCCGTTGGCTCCACCAGTCATAATATATGGCACTTCAAAGACAGAAAGTGAGCCTGAAACAGATAAAATGATGTTCAAAAATAAGATATTTCTAATTGCTGGAATAATAATAAAGCGAAATTGATTCCAACGATTTGCACCGTCAATCTCTGCAGCCTCGTAAATTTCTGGGTCAACTGATTGAATTGCTCCAAGAAAAATCAAAAAATTAAAGCCCATATAACGCCAAATCGAAACAAAAGATAATGAAATATTATTAATAGATTGATTTCCCAGCCAGAGTGGCACATGCTGAATCCCAACCAAGTGTAAAAGTGAATCTAAAGTTCCACCCGTTATATAAAAATATAAAAACATAAAACCAATGGCAACGCCATTTAACAAGTAAGGAAAAAAGAGAATTCCTTTCCAAAAATTAGCAAACTTAACTTTGAAAGACAAGATTGTCGCAAAAAGTAAAGCCAGTCCAAGTTGCGGAAAACTTGATAAAAAATAATATAAACTCGTCTTGAAAACACCAAAATAATTTGGATTAGAAAAAACTTTTTCGTAATTTTCAAAGTCAACAAAGTTTGAGCTTGGCGAGATTCCATTCCAATCGGTCAGAGAATATTGAACCATTTTCACTAAAGGATAGTAGGAAAACATCAAAAGTAAGACAAGTGGAACAATCGTAAAGGCAAAAATGATTAATCTTTTCTGCGCTTTTTGTGATAATTTATTCAAGGTAACTCCCTCCAAAAATGAAAGGTTGGAAAAATAAATTTCCAACCCAACACCTTTCATCATCTTTATCTAAAATATGTTTCAAATCATGATTTTACTATTTCTTATCAGGATTATATTGTTTTACATTTTGGGCCCAAGCTGTATTTAAACCGTCCATAATCGAGGCAAAAGACTTATTAGATGAGCCATCTCCTGAATCAATAATTTGTTGTTTAACTGTTTGAGTTGTTCCTATCCCAACTTGTGAGCCATTATTAATATTTGAGAACAAATCTGCTTTATCAGCTGGCGTTGAACCTGCTTCAAAGAAAACAACTTTATTTTTCTTTGTATCATTCAGGTCAGCTGGATAGGGTTGATTTTTCATAGCCGTCATTCCATCATTATCTTTGGCGAAATCAGATTTGTCTACTAACCAATTGACCCAATCTTTAGCGGCTTCTTGATTTTTACTGTTTTTATTAACGCCCCAGTTATAATCGCCACCGACAAGCATATAAGTTTTTCCATCAGGGGCCTTTTGTGGGAAAGGTTCAACATTGATGGCATCTTTATTTGAAGACATTTGAGCTTGGACTTGTGGAACAGCCCACGTCGCAAGCATCATTACACCAACTTTATTCTGAGCCATTTGCGAAACCGAAGTATTCCAATCATCGGTTGTTGGGTCATGGTTAATCAAGCCGTCCTTAGCCGCTGTATAGAGTGTATTGTAAATGGTATACATGGGTTGACCAGCTGTGAATGGTTTATCTGTTTTAGCAAGTGCCAAATCAAAGTTTGGATCTCCAGCTACTGATGAACGTTGAAAATCCCAGTCAACAAGTGCCCAACCACAGGCATAGTTAGTATAGAGCGGGGTAACATCTGGTTCTTTTGTTTTAATTGTCTTTAAGTCTTGGATAAATTCGTCAGTCGTCGTTGGCCATTTATCAATGCCAGCTTTTTTGAAAACATTCCAATTGACAACAAAGCCATTGGCGTTGACTTCTGATGGCAAACCATATTGTTCGCCTTTATAGGTACGGTCTTGAAGACTTGTATATTTCTTTTCCAAATCTTTTGTTTTACCTAGCGAGCTAAAAAAGTTGGGATAATCCTTTGGCGCTACGGCTGCAGGAATTGCTATAACATCGCCAAAGTTTTTCGATGACATTCTCGTTTGCTCTGTTTGGTCATAGTTGTTCAAGGCTTGTTCTTTAACGGTGATATTCGGATATTCTTTGTTGAATTGAGCAATATACTTCTTCCACATTCCGTTGGAGTGCATATCCGTTTTTTGGTCAACAAAGGTAATCGTTGCCTTGATATTCTTTCCAGTCCCTGATGAACTGGTTTTACTACCACAAGCTGCAAGTGTTATTGTAGCTAGAAGCGCAAGAGCTGCTGAACCAAAAATGTAGCGTTTTTTCATGATGTTTTCTCCTGTTTTTTCATTATTTGAAAGCGTTTTTATTTAACGAAATAAGTATATACTTTTGATTTTGTTTTGTCAATACTTTTTTTGAAATCCATTACATTTTAAATTAATTAGTCCTTCCATAATAATCTTTAATTAATTTTTCGGCTGGCTTATTGTAAAAAGCATAGTCTATATCATTGGTTGCTTGTTTGGCAGAATAAATTTGTGCTTTCCAATCCCAAAGACCAAAACCTAATACAAAATCAACTTTGGCACAGGCGCTCAGCATTCCTTCATAAAATCTTGTCTGAGCTTCAAGGCTGACTTTTCCTTTATTTGTCCAATCATTTGGCAATAAATCACCACCTTCAACACTGGGAGCACCAGCTTCACAAAAGAAAAATGGTTTGTTATATTTTTTGACAACTTTTTCAATTCGCAAAAGTTCTTTATCCCACTGGTTATAGGGATAATAACCAGAACTTGAAATGACGTCAACGGCATCCCACCAAGTCAAATGATCTTCTTGATATTTGTCACAATTATAAGTAATCAACCCTTTATAGCTTCCCCGTACATCATCAATCAATTTTCGCCACTCAGCTTCGCGATGGTCTGAACTAACGAGTTCACAACCAACAACAAACATTGTAGCTCCAAATTCTTGAGCGATTTTGGCGTAATGAAGCAGAAAATTTCTATAAGCCAAAAACCAATCCGACCATTTTGGCTCACATACAACATCAATATCAAAAAAATTGATATAAGCCCGCCAAGTCCCATCAGCGCAATTAATCATCGGTTTTAAAATAACGTCAAGTCCCAAACTTTGAGCATAACGAATCGTTGCTTTGATTTCTTCATCCTTTGGTGGCATGGTCTGCCAATTAATGCTTGTTGAGTGAGCGTTTGCTTGTTCAGCTACGATGGTTAAAATAATCGTATTAATATTTGTCCTTTCTTTGAGAGTTCTCATTGACCACTGAGCATATTCATTATTTAGTTCTCCTTCTTTGGCATAATAGCCAAAGCTTGCTGCTTTAATTGCCTTCATTTTTTCTTGCCATTCCACCTTAAAAAGTATATACTTATCTATAAACAATGCAATTGTAATCCTTTTCGAAAAATATTGCAAGAATAAATTGGAGAAGCTTATGACAGAATTAGCAAGTTGGAAAGTTTATCAAGGAGCTTCTAATAAACCAGATAACTTTGATGAATTTTGGGATGAAAAAATTAAATTAGTTAATAATTATCAGTTTGAATTTTAACTAATAGAAAAAAACTCCCCTCTAGGGTAGCCCATTTTTATCATTTATGGTTTAAAGCAATTGATGGTGCAAAAATACATGCTCAACTAATCGTTCCAAAAAATTTGAATCAAAAGTATCCAGCTATTATACAGTTTCACGGTTATCATTGTGACAGCGGAGATTGGGTGGATAAAATTGGTATTGTTGCTGAGGGAAATGTGGTACTTGCTCTTGATTGTCGTGGTCAGGGAGGTTTGAGTCAGGATAATACTGAAACTTCTGGCATGACACTAAAAGGTCTCATCGTTCGCGGAATTGATGAAGGATATGGAAATCTCTATTATGTTCGGCAATTCATGGATTTGATGAGCGCAACAAAAATTTTAGCCAACTTTGATTTTGTTGATGAAACAAATATAAGTGCTCAGGGTGCTTCGCAAGGAGGAGGACTGGCCATTGCATGCGCTGCTCTCTCTCCTCTTATAAAAAAAGTGACTGCAACTTACCCATTTCTTTCAGATTATCGCAAAGCTTATGAACTTGGTGCCGAGGAATCTGCTTTTGAAGAACTTCCATATTGGTTCCAGTTTAAAGATCCACTTCACCAAAAAGAAGACTGGTTTTTTAATCAGTTAGAATACATTGATATTCAAAATTTAGCACCAAGGATTAGGGCTGAGGTCATTTGGATTTTAGGTGGCAAAGATACTGTTGTTCCCCCGATTACGCAAATGGCGGCTTATAATAAAATACAAAGTAAAAAGACTCTTTATGTCTTACCTGAATACGGACATGAATATCTTCCAAAAATTAGCGACTGGCTCAGAGAGAATCAATAAATTCCTACTTTAGTCTGATTTTAGTAAATTTTCAAATAATTGGTAGGCTTCATCAAATAAATTTGATATAATTAAGTCAAATAGCCTAGCTATTCACTAAAGGAAAGGAAGACAAATTCGATCACTCGTAACATTGAGTGTCTTGAGTTTGTTTGTAAAAGAATACATGGGAATTATTAAAGCTGCAACAGGTTCACTCGGTGGGGCTTTGGCTGACCAATGGCTTGAGGTCATTGAGCCAAATGAAATGTCAGACCAAACCGTTTTCACTAAGGGAATCAAGGTGAGAAAAGATGCAAAACGTGGTTCTAATCGCAAAGGAACCGAAGATGTGATTACTGACGGTTCTGTTGTTCACGTTTATGAAAATATGATGATGATTCTTGTTGATGGTGGTAAAATCATTGACTATACTGCCGAACCGGGTTATTATACCGTCAAAAATGATACTGCACCAAGTCTTTTCAATGGTGATTTACGTGATTCGATTCAAGAAAGTTTCTTTCGTTTCAAATTTGGTGGTACAACTCCTCAAAAACAAGAAGTTTATTATGTCAATCTTCAAGAAATCAAAGGCATTAAATTTGGCACAGCAACACCTCTCCAATACTTTGATAATTTTTATAATGCGGAGCTTTTCTTACGTACACACGGAACTTACTCAATTAAAATTACTGACCCACTAGCTTTTTATGCCAATGTCATTCCTAAAAATGCTGACCATGTGGAAATTCAAGAAATCAACGACCAGTATCTGGCTGAATTTTTAACGGCATTAAATACGTCAATCAATCAGTATTCTGCTCAAGGTGAACGTGTTTCATTTTTAACATCGAAAAGCATGGAGCTCAGCAAGTACATGGCTTCTGTTCTTGATGAGGATTGGAAAAAATTACGTGGCATGGAAATTGTTTCTGTTGCCGTGGCAAGTATTTCTTATACTGATGACAGTCAAAAATTGATTAACATGCGTAATCAAGGAGCAATGCTTGGTGACCCATCCATCCGTGAAGGTTTTGTGCAAGGGGCTGTCGCTCGTGGTCTTGAAGCAGCTGGCTCAAACACCGGAGGTGCAGCAAATGCCTTTATGGGCATGAATATGGGTGGACAAAATCTTGCTGGTTTTTTACAAACAAATCAAGCACAAATGGAATCTCAAGCAGAAAATAAGGCAGATACTTGGACTTGCCCCGAGTGTAATACAAAAAATACTGGTAAGTTCTGCTCAAATTGTGGGCAAGCAAAACCGTCAGCTACTCCTGTCATGCCTGAATTAAACATGGCTTGTAACGAATGTGGGGCAGTTGTTAATTTAGCAAATGGCGTCCCTAAATTCTGTCCTGAATGTGGCAAACCCTTTGTCGCTAAAGCTCTTTAAACCAATTGATATATCCTTATAAGATAAAGTAGTCCTAAGTTAGGGCTGCTTGTCTTTGCGTATTTTCAAGAATTTATATTTTAAAATTCTAATTTTCTGAACTGAATTCAAATGACTAAAAGTCCTGAATAAAACTTTTCATAGCGTAAGAGCTAGTTTTATTTCAATTCTTTTTGGCTGAGCAGAATTCATATCATAAAGTAAGGAGAAACGATGAGCGAAAGCCAAGTTCTTACACATAAATGTCCAAATTGTGGGGGGCCACTACTATTTGAACCTAAAAATCAAAAATTCCATTGTGAATATTGTGGCTCAACCTTTACTGAACAAGAAGTTTCTGACTTTGAAGCCAAACAAGAGGCGGCAAAAGTTACTGATGACCCCACACCATTCCCAACGGAGCACGATAAAACTAATCAAACCGATGATTTTTCTACTGACGAAACTGCTGATGAAGAAATTGGACTCTTTTTATGTCCTTCTTGCGGTGCCGAAATCGTTACTGACGCTACAACTGCTTCAACTTGGTGCTATTATTGCCATAATCCTGTTGTTCTGACCGAACGTTTATCAGGTAAATTCCTTCCCGAAAAAATACTCCCTTTTCAAATTGAGAGAAAAGCGGCTGAAGAACAATTTTTAGACTGGGTGGGCAAGAAAAAATTTGTGCCCAAAGCCTTTTTTGACAAAAAACAAATTCAAAATCTGTCAGGCGTTTATTTTCCTTATTGGGCCGTTGATGCTGAATTATCTGGTAGAATTTCAGCACAAGCAACCAACTTACGCGTTTGGATTGTCGGAGATACTGAATACACCGAACACTCCCAGTATGAGATTCAACGTGGTGGAGATACAGCTTTCAAAGATTTAATCAAAAATGCTTTGAAAAAAAATCTGTCAGATAAAATGGTTGGTGCTGTTCAACCTTTTGACATGACTGCTGCTATTCCTTTTAAAAATCAATATCTTTCTGGCTTTTTAACCGAAAAAAGAGATATTGAATTTCCTGACATGAAAGAAAATGTAGAACGGGAATTTCGTCAATATGCTGATGGACTGATGGAATCAACAATTGTTGGCTATACTTCTGTCAGTAACTTACAAAGTAACCAGCAGATTAAAAGTTTAGATGAAGATTATGTTCTGCTCCCAATCTGGCTAGTGACTTACAAAGAAGCAGGAAATGACCGACTTTTTTACTATGCCATGAATGGTCAAACCGGTAAAGTTGCCGGACTTTTACCAATTGATAAGAAAAAACTTTGGACAGTTGCGATTGTAATCTTTATGCTCGTCCTTCTTCTTGGAATCATTGTGGGGTATCTGCTATCATGAGAAAAAAAATAATTATCTTTTCCCTATTTTTCCTTAGCTTCTTCTTTTTACTGATCACTCCAAAAACTTCTGCGGCAACTTTTCAGTCGGGAATTGAGGACAATTTTAAACTTTTAGGAGGGAATGTTACACTCCTTGAGCAAGAGGCCCAGCAATTAGCAAATCAAACCAAAGCAGGTGTTTTTGTGGTGACTACTGACAGCTCAACATCAGCAAGTCAAATGGCAAAAACCTATCTGGCTGACAAAGTAGGAGCTAAAAATAATGGTGTCGTTCTAGTCATTAACATGAACCTGCGTAAAGTCTACATTTGGGCCACAGGAAACCTTAAGTATTATCTGCCTTCTAGCCGAATTGAAAAGACTTTAGATATCGTCCAACCCGAATTGTCATCTGATAATTACTATCAGGCTGTCTCTGGATTTTTTGACCAAGTATCCAAATATTATCAAGCAGGAATTCCAACGACAAGAAAATATACCGTTAATAGTCAAACAGGAGCGATTACTTTTCATCGCAGTTTCCAACCTCTCTCAATTTTGATTGCCGTTGTTATTTCTTTGATTGCTGCCAGTGGCTTTGTTTGGACCATCTATCGCCGTTATCAAATGAAAGATGCCCATGCCGTATGGCGCTACGATTATGGCCGAAATGGAAATCTACAACTTCATCAACGAGAAGATATTCTAGTTAATACCTTCATTACAACCCGCATTATCCCCCGTCCTTCTTCTGACAATAATAGTTTCAGTGATGGCTCTGGTGGCGGACGTAGTTTTTAAACTAAAAAAGGAATCTTAAGTGATTCCTTTTTTATTATTTAATGATTTTATAGTCGCCAGATTTTAGATTTCCAAGCGTGTATTGTCCAATTGACCAGCGAATTAAACGAAGTGTTGGAAATCCTACCGCCGCTGTCATTCTTCTAATCTGTCTATTTTTTCCTTCTTTAATTGAAATTTCCACCCAGCTTGTCGGAATTGCTTTTCGCTCTCGAATAGGGGGCGTCCGTTCCCAAAGCCACTCAGGTTCATCAATTAATTTCACTTTAGCAGGTAGCGTTTTACCATCTTTGAGTAAGACACCTTTTTCCAATTTTTGTGCCGCTTCTATCGAAAATTCTCCCTCAACTTGAACTAAATAAGTTTTAAAAGACTTCGATTTGGGGTCTGTCAGCAAATGATTGAGCTTTCCATCATCTGTCAGTAAAAGTAGACCTTCACTATCTTTATCCAATCTGCCTGCCGCATAAACATTTGGTATTTCTATATAATCTTTTAAAGTTTTGCGGCCCTCTCCATCGGTAAATTTTGTCAGTACATCAAAAGGTTTATTAAATAAAATAATCATAATTATCCTTGCAAATTTTGCATCTTTCTCAATCTATTCTTCTAATTATTTTACCAAAATTTATAATTAATAGCTTACAACTGAAGTTTTAATCCAAAAAGTTTGTGAAATTATTAAAAAATCAGTTAAAGTTTTTCATTCAAACCACAAAAATTCAACAATACCAAGCAATTACAACCTCACCAAATACTCTCTCCTCATAACTTTGTGATTTTTTTGCTTGACATCTTTCTGTTATCATACTATAATAGTAACCGTTTACAGAATGCATTTAGTCGTAATTATTAGGAGGAAAACTTATGTCTGAGGGATTACCATTAGAAGCCACAGAAAAATATATCATGGCAATTGACCAAGGAACCACAAGTTCGCGCGCAATTATTTTTGACCATGACGGAAAACACGTCGGAACAAGCCAAAAAGAGTTCACTCAATATTTTCCAGAAGCAGGCTGGGTTGAGCATGATGCCAATGAAATTTGGAATTCTGTTCAGTCAGTCATTGCTGGTGCTTTTATTGAATCAGGAATTAAGCCGGACCAAATCGCCGGAATAGGGATTACTAATCAACGCGAAAAAACCGTTGTCTGGGATAAAACAACTGGTCTCCCAATCTATCACGCCATTGTCTGGCAATCTCGTCAGTCAGCTTCAATTGCTGATGATTTGAAAAATGCCGGTCATGCTGAGCTTTTTCATAAAAAAACAGGATTGATTATCGACTCATATTTCTCAGCCACAAAAATTCGCTGGATATTAGACCATGTCGAAGGGGCACAAGAACGTGCAGAAAAAGGCGAACTTCTCTTTGGAACGATTGACAGTTGGCTCGTCTACAAATTAACTGACGGAAAAGTTCACGTCACTGACTATTCAAATGCCAGCAGGACCATGCTTTTCAATATCAATACTTTAGAATGGGACCAAGAAATTCTTGACCTTCTCAACATTCCAAAAATCATGCTACCAAAAGCCGTTTCTAATTCTGAAGTTTATGGTCTAACAAAGACTTACCACTTCTTTGGCTCAAAAGTACCAATTGCTGGCATGGCAGGAGACCAACAAGCTGCGCTCTTTGGACAAATGGCCTTTGAACCTGGCATGGTCAAAAATACTTATGGCACAGGTTCATTTATCGTCATGAACACAGGAGATAAACCTCAGCTTTCACACAACAATCTTTTGACAACCATCGGTTATGGCATTAATGGTGAAATTAATTATGCCCTTGAAGGTTCTGTTTTTGTTGCTGGTTCTTCTATTCAGTGGTTACGCGATGGTTTGAAGATTATTGACAAAGCAAGCGACTCAGAAGCTGCCGCTCTTGAATCAAAAAATGAAGATGAAATCTACATGGTTCCTGCTTTCGTCGGCCTTGGAGCTCCCTATTGGGACCAAGACGCCCGTGGTGCAATCTTTGGACTAACTAGAGGAACAACAGATAAAGACCTCATCAAAGCAACTTTACAAGGAATTGCCTATCAAGTTCGTGATATTTTAGGTGCTATGGGTGAAGATACAGGAATCAAAATTCCCATTCTTAAAGTTGATGGTGGAGCAACGAATAATGAATATCTCATGCAATTTCAAGCAGATATTTTAAATACTTCCGTTCAAAGAGCTGGAGATTTAGAAACAACGGCCCTCGGTGCCGCATTCCTAGCCGGTCTTGCCGTTGGTTATTGGAAAGATTTTGATGAACTTAAAGAATCAGCCAAAGAAGGAAAACGATTTGACGTCCAAATGGAAGAAGAACGCCGCAATAAACTCTATTCTGGCTGGAAGAAAGCCGTAGAGGCAACAAGATCTTTTGAATAAATCATATTAAAAGTATCATAAATGTATCGCTTATTAGAATTGGAGTAACAAGATGTCTATCTCTCGTCAAAAAAATATTGAATATTTAAAAGCAAATCCCGATGATTGGGACTTCATTATTATCGGTGGTGGAGCAACCGGACTTGGAGTTGCGGTTGATGCCGCATCACGCGGTTATAAAACAGTTCTAGTTGAACAAAGTGACTTTGCAAAATCAACTTCAAGCCGCTCGACAAAACTTGTTCACGGTGGCGTTCGCTACCTTGCTCAAGGAGATGTCAGCCTTGTTCGTGAAGCATTACATGAAAGAGGTCGCCTTGCTCGCAACGGTCCCCATCTTGTAAAAAATCAAAAATTTATCATTGCCAATTACAAAGCTTGGGAGCAACCATTTTATAGCATCGGAATGAAAATGTATGATGCTTTGGCAGGTAAATTGAATATTGGAAAATCAAAAATTTATTCTAAGAAAAAAGTTGCTGAAGCAATTCCTCAAATCAAACATGAACATCTCGTCGGAGGAGTCATGTATTATGACGGACAATTCGATGATGCTAGAATGGCTATCAACCTTATGCAAACTGCCACTGAACAAGGTGCGCTACTAGTTAATTATGTCAAAGTGACTGAGCTTGTTAAAACGAACTCAAAAGTATCTTCTGTTAAACTTCATGATGAACTTTCTGGCGAATCATTTGAACTTCACGGAAAATCCATCATCAACGCTACAGGAATCTTTGTTGACCAAATTATGTCAATGGATACCAAAGAACACAAGCCCTCTGTTCGTCCTTCACAAGGCGTCCACCTCATTGTTGACGGCTCATTTCTCGGTGGTCAAGATGCCATTATGGTTCCAAAAACTTCTGACGGTCGTGTCTTGTTCTGTGTCCCTTGGCACAATAAAGTAATCTTAGGAACGACAGATACACCTCTTACAGAATTCGTTTTAGAACCTCGACCCCTTGAAGAAGAAATTGATTTCATCTTAGAAACTGCTGGTCAATATTTAGAAAAGAAACCCGAACGTAAAGATGTTTTAACTGCTTATGCTGGTTTACGTCCACTTGCCGCTCCCAAAGAAGGTGATGGCGAAAAAACGAAAGAAATTTCAAGAAGTCATAAACTCTTCACCTCTGAATCAGGACTGGTCACAATTACTGGGGGAAAATGGACAACTTATCGCCAAATGGCCGAAGAAACTGTTGATTTAGCAATCAAAACCTCTAAACTTCCTGAAAAAAAATGTATCACCAGAACATTGAAAATACATGGGGCCAAAGAAACAACTGAAAGAGAACGTCAAAACTGGCTCTATGTTTACGGTTCTGATAAAGGAAAGATTTTAGCTCTCCAAAATGAAGACTCTTCTTTAGCCTTACCTCTTCACCCAAAATACGAATTTACAGGTTCTGAAGTCATCTGGGCTGTCCGTGAAGAAATGGCTCAAACTCTAGATGATGTTCTCGCTCGTCGGATTCGTGCACTTTTCCTTGATGCAAGAATTGCCAAAGAAATGGCTCCCAAAGTCGCCCAACTGATGGCGAAAGAAATGGGTAAAGATGAAGCATGGGAAAAAGAACAAGTTGAGAGCTTCCTTGCTTTAGCTGATGGTTATATTTTAAAATAATTTTAGGAGAATATCTATATGAACTCTACTTTTGTTCAATTCCTTGGAGAATTTATCGGGACATTTATCCTGATTCTACTTGGTAACGGGGTTGTCTGTGCTGTATCTTTGAAAAAAACGAAGGCAGAAGGTGCTGGTTGGATTGCCATTGCTTTTGGTTGGGGACTAGCTGTCATGTTAGGTGTATATAGCTCTAGCTTTATGTCTGCAGCTCATTTGAATCCTGCTGTCACTATTGGTATGGCTTTAATTGGTAATATTAGCTGGTCTCTTGTTCTTCCCTATATTGCTGGTCAATTCCTCGGAGCAATGCTTGCTAGCTTCATTCTTTGGCTCTTCTACTATCCTCACTGGGCAGAAACAAAAGATGCTGCTGTAATTCTGGGCTGTCATTCGACAGGTCCAGCCATCCGCCATTTCCCTTCCAATTTCTTTGGTGAAGTGATTGGAACCATGGTTTTACTGATTGGAATTCTTTCCTTTGGGCGAAATCACTTGGCAGATGGTTTATCACCTGCCTTAGTTGGTGGATTAATTACCGCAATTGGCTTTTCTCTTGGAGCAACAACTGGTTATTCTCTCAATCCAGCTCGTGACCTTGGTCCTCGCATCATGCACGCGCTCCTTCCAATTAAAAATATTGGAACATCTGACTGGGGCTACTCATGGGTTCCAGTCTTAGGACCTCTGGTAGGTGGTGCCTTAGGTTGTTTAATCTTTAACAGTATTAGCCCACTAATCAAATAATATAAAAAACCTTCCATTTTATATCTGGAAGGTTTTTTGTTTTGGAAAAATTAGGGATTATTTTTTATTCAAATCATCAATTATTTTTTCTTGAGCTTCAATTTTTTCTCTCAGCACTTGTTTTTCTTCTTCCTCTTTTTGTGATTTTTTTCTTCGCTTCCAAATAATGAGAAAGAAAAACAGGATAATTAACATTAGACCTAAGATGAAGAGCAGCCAAGTCCAATCTTTTTCTTTTTTAACCGTTGGGTCACTATCATTCAATTTTTGAGCTTGATTATCAGAAATTGTAAATTCTTGGTCAAAGGTCCACTGATATTTATAACGTTCATTCTTATTATCAACCTTCGCTTCATATTTTCTTGTGAATCTGTTCTTGCATTAACAATAAGTTGAAGTCGATATTTACCAGCTTTCAATGGCTCTGAGACCCTTGTCGCCGCACTTTGATTACTAGTTGGCATCGGTAAATCAAAATTTGTATTTGGTGCCATTTGCATCATTGGGTTTGAATAATAATAAGCTATATCTGAATCGGTAATGCCTTTTATTGTTGCTTTTACATTCATCGTATTGATATAAGCCATCGTTGGATTTTGAAGGTTGACATTAATCACATTTCGCCCATTTATTTGACCAGGACTGATCTTGGTTAATTTTAAATCTGGCGAAACTTCATTCTCATTTTGTTTCATTAGAAGAGCAATAGTATAAGAATAAGTGTTCTTAACGGTAATTCCCTCTGAGTCCTCTTTCTTATCATTTTGACCTTCTTTAGAAAAGGTTATTCCCCCAGCTATTTGACCATCAAAACTCTCATTTGGCATCTTTACTTTAATATCTATCTTCTGTCTTGTCAGCGGTGCTAAAGTTACTATCCGTGGACTTGTGACATAATCCTTAAGATTATATTTAAGTGAGCGGTCAGCCTCTATTTCTGTGGGCTCGTAAATAACAAGACCATTGATATTTGTGGCAGCACTAGAAAGTGCAAGGTCTATCTTCATTTCTTGCTCGGTATTATTGGATAATTCCACTTGCAAAGTCTGTTCTTTGCCCGCGCCTAAAGTAATATCAAAATATCCCAAATCTTTATTTGTTTGGTTTTCCGGAATAATTGGTTTGACCGTATAATCATCGGTTTGACCAAAAGCAACTTGTGCACCTCCAAAACATAGAATGATAAAAATTGATGATAAAAATAATTGTAACTTTTTCATATATAATCCCCCCATAACCCCAAATTTTAATAAAATTTGAGCCTCTCTTGCGAGAGACTCCCTTACGAGAATACTTTATTAGGCATTTCCTGGTGCACTATAAAGATTCCAGTTTAAAGTTGTAGTATAAGTATCTACTTTAGCAGAACCAGCTGGCACACTGAGCGTAATATTAGGGTCCACTTTACCTGTAGTATTCGTTGAAGCGTCTAAGCTTTCAGAATCTGTCACCAAACTAGAACCATCCGCCGCACCAAAACTAAGCAGGTTTGTTCCTGTTCCCGTTCCTGCATCTGCTTGGAAAATATTGACCGCTGTTCCAGGTGTGAGTGGATTAGTTGCCGTATTTACGGTAGAACTTGCTTTACTTGTTGAGGTGCTGACAACATTATTAGTTTTATCAGTATTAAAGGTTAATACAGCATTGGTTAAATCACCAGCTTTAGTCCCTTTAAATTGAGCAGTTTGTGTTAGGGAAACTGACCAACCTGTTGGTCCAGTTGCAGTCCCACGGTTGTCCGTTACTTGCATGAATTGTGGAATTGCTTTTCCACTTCCATCATTTGCAGCCCAAGCCGACCAAGTATGAGGGCTTGAAGCATCTACATAGTGTGTCCCAAAGTTAAGCGTTGGAACATAATCCAAAGTCAACCCATCATCTGAAGCAACTGGAGTTGAAGTGTTAGGCACTCCTGGCGTAGTAGGCGTAATTGGCGTTTTACCATCTCCTGGCGATACTGGATTGGTAGGAGTTTTCTTCGGTTGAAAGGCTACATTAGCCCCACTTGATGTATTTCCCACTGTCGCCGCACTAACTTCCAAAAGATTGGTTGCTAATAAGGCTGTGCTAATGACGGCGATGCCGCTAAGACTAATTATTGTTTTTTTCATTATAGTTCTCCTTTATCCTTATAATTCCGATATGTTTTATCGTTAATGCTCCCGCGCCGATTATCAATAAGAGTGCCATCAATGTCAGAGTATCACCTTGAGTACTCCCTACAATGGGTAATTTCTGATTAATTGATTTTGAGTTGTTAGTGGTAATCGGTGCACTAGAAGTTTCTGGTGGTTTTTCTATTGGTCCTTTTTCTAAAAATCCTACTTCACCAATTGTACTTGTTCCACCTATTTCCTGAGCAAAAATGGTACCTGTATTCAAAAGTAAGAGGGCACAGATGACCCAAAGAATATATTTAATCTTCATAATTCCCCTTTCTCAGTTTGACCTAAATATTCTATTTTTTGAAATAAAAAACTATCGCTCCAGATACAATAAAAGCAAGAATGACCATTGATATTTTCATTGGTTTTTTACTTGTTGAAGCCATCTGCTTACTTTTATTTTCTACAATGTTTATTTCCCCCGACTTGGAAACATGGAGTACCCGTTCTAACTTCTGTTTAGAATCTTTTATCGTTAACTTGTATTCTTCACCTTTTATCAGTTTGTGTTGATTATTGAG
>NZ_BCVK01000054.1 GCF_001591705.1 Lactococcus cremoris subsp. cremoris NBRC 100676
AATTCGGGTAAATTAGCATTATTTTAGAAAAAAGTACTGACAGACTTGTCAGCACTTCATTCCAGTTTAATTTTAACTTTCTTTAATATTAGTCAATTGTTTTCGCGTAAGCAGATGATTGAAGCCCTGCTTGACGTCCAAATATTACAATATCAGCGACTGCATTTCCACCAATTCGATTTCCACCATGGAGGCCACCAGTAACTTCTCCTGCAGCATATAAGCCTTGGATTGGACTTCCATCTTTTTTCAGAACTTGAGTATTTGTATTAATTTTAACCCCTGCCATTGTATGGTGGATACCCGGCGCTACTTTTATCGCATAAAACTTACCAGAAATATCATTGGTCATTCCTGTTGTACGACCAAATTCTTCATCTTTTTTAGTTGAAACTGCTTTGTTCCAGCCATCAATTGTTGAAGTGAGTGTTTTTTGGTCAATATCAAGCTTGTCAGCAAGATCTTTTACACTATTTTCTTCTACAACCATGTCTTTAGACATATATTGTTCAACAGCTTTTACATTAGCTTTTGTTCCTTCACCGAAAATAACATAAGAATATTTCCCAGGTTGTTTGAGTTCGGCAGCAGATACTTTATCACGGGTATCCATTTCATTAAAGAAACGTTTCCCTTTTTGATTTACAAGAATTGCTCCCTCACCACGGATAGATTCTGAAACCAGATAACCTGTTTTTTGGAATACAGTTGGGTGAATTTGGATTTTATCCATATCAACTAATTGACCACCAAGTTCTGAAATCATAGTGATTCCGTCACCAGTTGAACCAGCAGCATTTGTTGTTACATAATCTTTTAAATCTGGACGATATTTGGCAATCATTTTTTTGTTTGCACCAAAGCCTCCAGTTGTGACTACTACTGCCTTAGAAGAAATATTTTTTGTTTCCCCTTCGATTTTAACCTTTACTCCAGATACTTTTCCATCTTTTTCAGTAATTTTAGTTACATCACTATTTACAAATAATGGAATATTTCGTTTCGAAATGTTTTCTTCGAGTCCTTTTACCAGATAGCCCCCTACTGCAGAACTATCATGTGGACGGTGAGTTCTAGAGACTGACATCCCACCTGTAGTTGTTAAATTATCTAATACAATTCCATTGGTATTTAACCAATCGACAGCTCCAGCTGAATGGTCAACAAAATAGCGAAGAAGGGCTTTATCATTGGTTCCACCACCACCTTTGAGCGTTTCTTCATAAAATTTATCATTTGAATCGGCAACACCCTGTGCTTTTTCGACTGATGATTCTGATGCGTTCAAACCAGCTGAGGCTTTTGAAGTATTTCCTCCAGCTATCGGCATTTTTTCCAAAATCACTGGATTCATTCCAGCATCTTTCGCTTCGATTGCTGCTGTCATTCCAGCTCCGCCTGAACCAACAATAATAACATCATATTTATCACTTAATGTTGAAGGATCTGCATAAGTGTTTGATTTACTTGCACCAGCAGAAGTTTCAACTTTTTGAGACGAACTCGATTGTTCTTTAGCTGTCTTTGTGTTGCTTCCACAAGCTGTTAAAGTGAGGCCTACAAGCGAGAGCAAGCCCAGTTTTGTCCAAATTTTCATAGTTACTCCTTTTGTGTTAAAATTCACATATCGATTATAACAAATTTTTGGCAACTATCCAAATATCTATAAAATTTTTAGGTATCATTAAATAAAAAATTGATTTTCATATAAAAAAGTACTGACCAGTCTTGGCTGTCAGTACTTTTATTTTTAATTTTACTAATTATGAATTTTATGGCAATTTTGAATAGGGTTGAGCATGCAACATCCAACGCACACCATATTTGTCAGTAAAATCTCCCATTTTTCCACCCCAAAATTGTGTCTCAAAAGGCAAATTTACTGTAACTGTTCCTGATTCAACGGCCTTGTCCCAAAAAGCATCGGCTTCTGCTAGAGCTTTTTCATCCTCAGAATCCAAATCAATCAAAATAGATACAGCATCATAAACAAGTGGGTCAACTTTCATAAAGTTATCAGCTGCCATAATTGTCGAACCCAAAATATCAAACTGGGAATGCATGGTTAAATCAGCTGCTTTTTCTAGTGGAACTCCGAATTGTTCGGCTTGTTCTGCTGCGACAGGCATTCGTGAAATATGAGTTGCCCCAAGAACAGCTTTATAATAATCTAAAGCTTCTTTAGTGTTATTAAAAGTAAGATAAGGGTGAATTTTTGCCATAATAAGCACCTTTTCAAAAAAGAAAATTTATGTAACTTAACAACTTTAAAACTCTCTTCATTCTATCATAAGAAACGCTTTCAATCCATTAATTCTACTTGTCTAAAACAGTAATCAGCATGATCATTAATTACACCCACCGCTTGTAAAAAAGCATAAATCACAGTTGAACCAGTGAATTTAAAACCGCGTTTTTTTATATCTTTACTCATCGCATCCGAAAGTTCATTTGTTGCCGGAATTTCCGATTCATCACTAACTTGATGTTGTAAAACTTTTCCATCTGTAAATGACCAGATGTACTTATCAAATGAGCCAAATTCTTTTTGAATTTCTAAAACTTTTTGAGCATTGACAATCGCAGCTTTAACTTTTAACTTATTTCTGATTATCCCTGCATTTTGTAAAAGTTCTTCTTCCTTAACTTCATCATAGAGCGCCACTTTTTCAATTTCAAAATTATCAAAAGCCTCATAAAAATTTTCTTGTTTATTTAAGATTGTTGCCCATGATAAACCTGCTTGATTCAAATCAAGCACTAACTTTGCGAAAAGTTCTTGATCATTATGTAAAGGCGCTCCCCAATAGGTATCATGATAATGAATCATTTTGTCCGTTGATAAGCACCAATTACATCTTGTTTTTTCAGTCATAGCAAGCCTCCATCTGCATTTTTACATAATTAATGTTATGCAAAAATCAGTAAAATTTCTTCTTCCAAGTGTCTCCGTCAATCTCATAGATAAATTCTGAATAAGATGAACGAAGCATCATCTCTGCCATTTCAGCAAAACCACTTGCCAATTTTAAATCGGTCAATTGATTTATGTTTTGCCAGAAAACTTTCCCCTCATCAGTTTCATTAATCAATTATCCTGAAAAAGTTGTTGTTGAATATAGAAAAACCATATATCGTCGATTCTTTTTGGGCTCAAACCAATCTTTAATGCCACAAGGTTTTAAATTGCTAATGTCCAGACCAGTTTCTTCTTTAATTTCACGAATTGTTGAGGGGATAAGGGCTTCTCCTTTTTCGACATATCCTCCTGGAAATCCAATCCCTGTCCACGATTTTTTTCGTTCTTGAACTAGAACTTTTTGATTTTTTTCGTCAATAATGGCACACATATTTGTCAATTCGACTTTTTCTAACTCATGATAAGCCATTAGTTTCTCCAATAATTTTGTTACTTATTTTTTCTCAATAGGCGCCATTGCTGCTAACAGTCGCTTCATTCCTACCTCTGGGAAATTAATCTTAAGTTCCATGTTTTTACCAGAACCTGAAATCCCTAAGACCATTCCTTCTCCCCATTTACGATGAATGGCGGTGTCCCCCGATTTGCCAATCTTCGGTTTCTGAGTTGTCAATGATTGATTGACCAACAGTTGGATTAATCACTGCCTTACGCTGATGAAGTACATCTGACATTGAGATTCCACTTGCAAAACCACCTGATTTATAAGAAGCATTATATGTTGAATTTACTTTACGAGCAATCCCAGCATAATCAAGAAGTTCATCATCAATTTCAGAAATAAAACGACTAGGGCGATTATAGCTAGTTTTCCCATAAAGAACCCGTTGATTGGCATTCATTAGATAAAGCGTTTCTTCTGCTCTTGTAATACCAACATAGGCTAGTCGCCGTTCTTCTTCCAACTCATCGATATCTTCATTCACACGTGACAATGGAAAAATATTTTCTTCCATCCCGATTAAGAAAACAATAGGAAACTCTAAACCTTTTGCGGCATGCAAAGTCATCATTGTGACTTGGTCAGATTCTTCCTCGTAGGCATCTGTTTCAGAAAGCAAGCTGACTTCATTAAGGAAACGGCTCAATTTGTCCAAACCTGTTTCAATGATTGGCTCACCAGTTTCTTCATCCAAAGGAACTTCTGATTTCTCATCAAAACCCTTGGTTACAGATAAGAATTCTTCAATATTTTCAATCCGAGCCTGATTTTCAATACTTGGAATTAGCTGCAAGGCCTTAAGATAACCCGTACGCTCTAACATTTCTTCAACCAACTCTGTGATTGTTGAACTTTCGCTATGTGTTCTCAACAAATCAAAGGCCATTGCTAAATTATAAATCTCGCCAGCCGCTTTTCCTCGAATATCAGAAAGCATAATATCAAAGCTTGAATCTGCTAAATAAAGATTACGACTTTCTGCAAAGCGACGTAATTTTTCTAAAGCCCCCGGACCAACTCCTCTTTTAGGTTCATTGACAATCCGTTCAAAACTCATATTATCCGCTGGATTGGCTACTACATTTAAATAAGCAATCACATCTCGAATTTCTTTACGAGAATAAAATTTTGTTCCTGCAACCATCGTATAAGGAATATTTGATTTCACAAACGAATCTTCAATAGTCCGAGATTGAGCATTGGTTCGATAGAGAACCGCATAATCAGCATATGAACGACCTGAACGAACTCCTGAACTAATAATTTCAGAAACTTTATTTGCTTCTTCTTGCTCATTTCCTGCTCGGAAATAAACAATCTTATCTCCTTCATCATTCTGAGTCCATAGTTCTTTAGGACGTCTTTTCAAGTTATTTTTGATAACATTATTAGCTGCATCAAGTATGGTTTTAGTCGAACGATAGTTTTCTTCCAATAGGACGACTTTAGCTTTTGGATAATCTTTCTCAAAATCTAAAATATTTTGCATATCAGCTCCACGCCAACCATAAATCGATTGGTCAGCGTCACCAACAACACAAATATTTTGAAAACGACTAGCCAATAGTTTGACTAATTGATATTGAGCATGGTTGGTGTCTTGATATTCATCAACATGGATATATTGAAATTTCCCTTGATAATAGGCTAAAACATCAGGATTTTCATCAAAAAGACGTAAGGTTTGCATGATTAAATCATCAAAATCCATTGATTCTGCTTTGCGCAATTCCTTTTGGTAAATCTTATAAACACGCGCAACAACCATTTCATAAGGGTGTCTAGCAGTAATTTGTGCTTCATAAGCTGTTTCATCTATTAAGTCATTTTTAGCATTTGAAATTGTATTTAAAAGACCTTTAGGTTCCCATTTTTTAGGATCCAAATTAGCTTCTTTCAAAATCCGTTTCATCAATGATTTTTGATCACCTGGGTCAATAATTGTAAAATTACGATTATAGCCAATATGGTCAGCATCACGCCTTAAAATTCGGACACACATTGAGTGAAAAGTGGCAATTAATGTATCTTGTGCTCTAGGAGTAAGTGCTAAGGCACGCTCCCGCATTTCTTTTGCTGCTTTATTTGTAAAGGTAATCGCTAGTATGTTCCAAGGATTAACCATTTTTTCATCAATTAAATAAGCAATCCGGTGAGTTAAGACACGAGTCTTCCCTGAACCAGCTCCAGCCATAATTAATAAAGGTCCTTCTGTCGTTTGGACCGCTTGTGCTTGTTTTTCGTTCATTCCCTGTAATAATGGATTCATTTTATTCTCCTAGCTGTCACAATCACTATTAATTATAGCATAAGTCAAACACATCATGCAGTTCTTTTGGCACTCCTTTATTTCACAAATAAGCTTGTGACCCACTCTCTAAGCTTTAGTGATATAATAAAAGGAAAAGGAAAAAAATAAATGATATTTTTATCGACTGTACTAATTATCTGCTGCATTTGGTATGTTTTGAAATTTTTTGCTCATTTTTCTTGTAAAATTCACGACATTGTTCGTAAATTATCTCCTTACACGCTTTTTCTTTCAAAATGGCTACAATCAGCTCCTGCAACTTTTACCTACACCGCTATTTTTTGTGCTTTTACTCTCATACAAGGGACGACACCCCAACATTTGATTAATATTTTAACTAATCATGCTTCTACAAGTATTGCTCGAGTCTCCGACCGTCCAATCTCTGTATTTTTTGACAGTGCCTTTTGGGTGGCTGATAATGGTGCTGGTCTTATCATTTATGTCGCTATTTTTTGGACAATTATTGCTTGGGCAGAGCGTAAATACGGTTCACCTCGGATTATTGTTATTACTTTATCCGGTCATATATTGGCAAGTATCGCGACAATTTTTATTGAACTTTGGGCTATCAATAGTGGACATGCTCCAAGTTCCTTAGCCAAGGCAACTGATGTTGGTGTTTCTTATATAATGGTTGCAGGTTGTGCTGCAGCAATCCTTTTAATGAAAAAGTGGTTTTTCACGATTAGTATTATTGCTTTAGGCTTATTTATCTTATTGCCTGTCCTCTTCGAACATAGCATTTGGGATATGGGACATTTGTTTGCCACTTTAATTGGTTTTATTTCGGCAAGCCTTTTACTTAAATTATCTTCCATTAGAAGGGTCAGTTCTCCACATGAGTTGCTTGAGAACTGTCGTTCAGAACTCGCCAACTTATAAAAACAAGCCAAATCCCACCAAGCAGAGCATTGATTTGCTGACCAAGCGGTCCCACCAATTGTGGAATAGCTCCTGCAACGAAAGATAGTAAAGTGGTTATTACAAAAGTAATGACTAGAATTAATAAAAAGAAATTACGATAAACCAAAAGGGAGATTACTACCCCCAAAAGAATGAAAAGCAAGGCTAGAACGCTCAAACCATCATGGATAAATAATTTAGGTTCCCTCAATGGGTTAGGAATTCCTTCACTGTGAGTAAGATCTGCGTATGGAAAAAGTGCTGCCAAGGCGGTTGTTATGCCAAAGCCAGCAATCGAAGTAAGAATCATAAGAAGACGCTTGTCTTCTTTTTTATTTGTCATAAAAATTCCCAAAGCAAGTAAAAAACAAAAACTGCCTGAGAGTATATCTGTCAATGTAAAAAGTTGATGATAAGGTTGATTAAGCGCTGAAAGCCCACTTAAGAGGCTTGAATTGACAACACTTGGATTTAACCAAAAAGCAAGAATCCAAGCATTGTATAGTAAGGCTGCACAGGTTGCTAATGCTACTAAATAATTACTTTTTCTCATTTTTATTATTTACTCCTAAGTTACTTGTTTCTTCACTTATAAAGATTTCTGCCATTGTAAATGCAGGTAACCCAAAGGAGAGTGCTCTTTTAAGTTCTGGAGTTCCTTCTTTATTCATTTCTGGATCTGGAAAAATCTCTGATAAGTTTACTGAGGAGTCCTCATCTATCACTTTACTGAGAAATTCTCTGACATCGTCCGCTGATCGGTAAGCCCAAAGAAGATTAATTTTCAAATTATGTATAGAAAAAACTTTATCATAGCCCACTGACAGAGCTAAATACTCCTGTTTTGCGACTTCGATGAAACCATTTAATATCAATGATTCTCTTATCTTAGAAAATTTCTCTGTCTGTTCAATAAAGGTAGTTTGACTTACTTTTCTCTCTTCTGTCAGCTCTACTAGAGTTTTAGAAAGCATCTTCCATGAATTTACCCGCAAACTCAATTCTCCAATCTGTGTCCGCATGAGAACTCCTTTAACTAGTACTCTGTCACCGACAGTCACATCTTTTTTCCAGGTTGCAAAATTTTCCAAACGATTTTCTGATTCAGAATATTCATTGATGACGTCACGTTTTATGACCAATTGAATCTTTGATTGGTTATCTGATAAATCAGCAAAGAATATTGCGCCACGTCCACGCGAGCTGACAAGTCTTCCTTGTATCGAATGTTCCTCTTCATCAAACTCGTCAGTGTTTTCATAATTCATTCGGAGATTTTTAACTGACTCAAAATCTGCTTCTGGAAGGCTGTATGGTGCAATCCCGAGTTGTTTTAAATCATTAAGTTTTTGTAGATAAGTATCATCATGATTATTTTCATTTGACAATTCCAACCTTTTTTTCTCTTCAATCTGATGAACATTTTTGATAAAAGATGACTTTTCCCACCAATGATTTTCAATGCTATTCTCATAATCATGGAAGAAAAATCCTTTAATTTTTGATGAAATATTTGTCGGAACGAACCCTTCTGCTTGTCCAATCGCAAAAAGAACTGAGGTTAACGAGCCACCATTATCATAACAGATATATCGTGTGCGCCATTCTGGCAGATAGATATCATTTGAACGATAAAGAGACTCTAGTTGATACCAGCGTGAGAAAAATTTCATTACTTTTCGAGCAGCTTTATCCAAGGCATTAGCTTGTAAAGTTTCCCCATTTATGAAAAATTGACGGGCAGCAGCAAAGTTCAAACTAATTTCAGTTAGTCCTTCTTCTTTTCCAGCCTCAATCAGGCTTGTAATCATAAAAGTTACTACACCATTCATTGCATTCGGCGAGCGACGCATGGTATCCAGTGAAAGTTTGTCTGAGCCTACCGGAGCAAATGAGAGAATTCCTTGATAATTTCCCTCAGAATCATTTGCGGTCACAATCATCATTTGTTGGTCAGTTGGGTCCCCAAATCGACTTGAAGTCATTGAGTAACCTCGCTCATCTCCATTTCTCCATTCTTCTGTCAATCTAGTAAGTTCAATTAACTCCTCAGAAGGGATGTCAGCTTGACGTCGAATCTTCACTTGATAATTTTCTCGTTCTGCCCGACGCATGACTTGAGCAACATCGTGCATCGCCGCATTTTCAATAGAAAACTCTGGCACAAGAACCACAGCCTCATCACCAAAAACTGTTGCATTTAAGCCTAATTGATAATAAATCTTGCTTCCTTTTTCCGATGAACCAACGACGCCCGGAGTCCATCCATGCGCCCGTGCAAGACTTAAGAAGGCTTCTCCTGCACTCTTCCAAGATTTTTCATCTCCGATAGGATCACCGCTTGCAAGCAAGACATCACCAAAAAGATGATAAGTAATGGTTGCCTTTTTATTTTTTGAAAATATCGCTTTTTTATCTCTGCGAGTCGCAAAATAAGCAAGAGAATCTTCATCTCCATAGTCTAAAATTAACTGACGAACTGCTAATTCTTGTTTAGCATTTCCTGAAAGTTCTCTTTGAGTAGAGCGAGTAAACATCAAAAAAGCGCTTATGAAACCAAGTAACATAATGACTGAGATTGTGCTACTCACCCAAATATTATTACCTGAGCTGTAATTAAAAATGTTTTGTCCAAATGGAAGAAGGTAACGAAAATCACTGACCGATTCTTTAAATACATAAAAAATTATTTGGCCTAGTGTGACTGAACCATGATAGGTCAAGTATGAAGCCACCACTCCACCAATGATTGAGCTGACAAATCCTCCCGTTGCGATAATCAGTGCTTTCCACCATGTTCCATTAACAATTTTTGTAGGAAAAGCATTTCTAGAAAGAATCATTACTATTACTGTTGCTAAAGAAATAAGAACCCCTAGGATGACAAATGAGAGGGACAAGATTGAAAAATTAGCTGCCTCTAAAGTCTCTTTGCTAACAAGTCCTGAAAAGTAAGATGCCAAGAAAATTATTCCTAAAATAACAAAGGCAAACTGAAAATAAATTACCTCTATCCAAAGAGCCAATCTTCTACGATGGCGAATTGAACTGGCAAGAATAAAAAGAACAATGGCATTAAAAATACTGAAATCAGTTGGAAGGCCAAAGAGATATAAAAATCCTGAAATAAATTTTTGAACAGGGGGCATTAGCCAACCTACTAATCCGACAATTAGAGCATAAATTGAGGCGAATTGTAATAAAATACCCAAAAGCTTGGCGGCATTTTCTTGCCAAGCTTTAACTGTTTTTATTTTTTTAGCCTTAGAGCTTTTAGTTTTTTTGTTTTTCATAACTTCCTTCTATCTTAGTTATTATTTAACGATAATTGATATATGTGGTTATCATAACATTTTTTTATTAAATTTTCACTCATTTTTTTTTGAAACTTATAAGCTACAACGCCCTATTTACAGTACTTCATAGATTTCTTTATTTCTTATTATTTTCAGTTTGCTCTTCTATATAAAGACAAAAATAAAGACAAAAAAATTTCGTGATTTACACGAAATTTTTTAAATTAGAAATTATTGATTTGATTATATTTTTTCTCAAAAGCATTTTTCACAGAATCTGTCACTTTATCATATGCCTTCTCATCAACAAATGTTCCATGAACAATAATCCGATGTGTGGCTTCGGCATCAGCACAAGTTACCAAAGTGATTTCTTTTTTACCCGGAGTATCATTTAAAACTTCAACATGTTCTGGCGTTACCACATCAATTTTATCAATTTTATACTGATAAACATTATTTTTGTCAGTAACATAAATGGACATTCCCGCTTTTGCTTTTTCTAAAGGAGTAAATAATATTGATAAGTCTGAAGTGAAACCAGTCATATTGTGACCCGCAAGAGTATAATTTCCTTCACCCATCACTTGATCACCTTTCATGGTTCCGGCCCCATATAAAAGTGAAGTATTTCCAACTCCTTTAAAAATAGGAAGATTAATATTCAATTCGGGGATTGCAATCCCCCCAATTACTGGTAAAGGTTGGCTATCAAACTGATTGGAAAGCACGGATTGGAAATCAACTGATTTTACTGCTGCGAAATCAAAACTCACATCAGCTTTTTTATTTTTTTCAATTTTTTCTTTTGAAACATTTTGAAGTTGATAATGATTACTCTTTGTGGCAATCATCATATTTCGAATAGGTTTATTAAAAATTAATACTAAGCCCACAATAAATAATAGGACAATGAATGTATTTAAAAGCCAGTTGTACTTTCTTTTTTTATTTTTATTTTTTGTGCGCTCTTCCATCTATATATGACCACCTTTTTATTTAATGTACTCTTTCCACTTATTGTATCACGATTTAAGTTCCGAGTAAAAAGTTTTAATTCTTTTACAAAAAAATCTTGCATATAGCAAAATTTAAACATTTATTTTAATTTTGTAATATTTCCGATTTTAAAAGAAGTCTTTTCTGAAAGTTGAAATTTATCTTTTAATCCCGGAGTGATATAAACTTTGTTGTTTTTATCAACAAATACGGCCTCTACATTTTTTAGTTTTTCAACATATTCATAGCCTTTTTTAGTCCCCATAGCATAAATCATGGTTGATAAACCATCACCATTTGTCTTATCTTTGCCAGAAATTAATAAGGTAATGCTTGCAATATCATTTTCAAATGGGTAACCTGTTTTAGGATTTAAAATGTGACTATATTTATGACCATCAACTTCTAAATAACGCTCATAGATTCCTGAGGTATTGACATGTTCATTTGAAGCTTCAATAATCCCCATTTGCGTTCCAGTCGGGTCATTTGGATTCTTGATACCAATCGTCCAAGGACTGTCGGCCCCACGCGGTGAATGACCAATGACATAAATTGAACTAGAGCCAAGATTCACGATTCCTGTGGTCACCCCATCTTTTTTGAGTGAATCCACCATTTTCATAGCAACAAAACCTTTAACAATTGAGCCTAAGTCTAAGCGAACACCTTTTTTAGTCAGATAAATCGTCTGATTTTTATCATTAAATTTTATATCATGATAATTAATCAAGGGCAAAACTTGGTCAATTTCTGATTGAGCAGGTTTTCTAGCATTATCCATCCCAATATTCCATAGACTTGTCAGAGAACCAATGGTAATATCATAACCTAAATCTTTAGCTGAATAATTGTAACCAGCTTTAACCAATTCATAGACACTTGCGTCTACTTTGACAGGTTTGATTCCCGCATTTTGATTAATATCATCAATTTGTGAACCCGATTGATTAACAGTAGTTAATTTATTATATTCGACAGGAAGTTTTAAGGCTTTATCAACTGCTGCTTCTTTATCCTTGTCATAAACAGTGACTTTGATGTAAGTTCCCATGGTTGTCACATCTTTATTGATTGGTGTTTTTAATAAATCACGATTATCTTTTTGACTCGATTTTCCATTGCTACAAGCGCTTAGACTTAGTAAACTCATTGCAGCTGCAACCCAAATTATTATTTTTTTCATGTTCAATTTTTACTGACAGACTAGTCAGCACCATTTATTTAATCAGAAAGTCTGTCAGTAACTGGCAGACTTTCATTTTATTTATTCTTCATTTGTGTCAGTAGAAAGAGCTTCGTCAGTAACTTCTGGCGAGTCAGTTTCTTCCTCTTCGATTACTGGATCTACAAGTGCAAAAGTTACAATTTGTGCTTCATCATCAAGTCGCATTACTTTAACCCCTTGGGCTGCACGACCAGTTTGAGAAATATTAGCCACATTTGTACGGATAATAACCCCTGTATCTGTAATGACCATCAAGTCTTCGTCACCATTGACTGCAGTTAAACCAGCTAATTTACCAGTTCTTTCTGTGACATTCATGACTTTCATCCCTTTACCACCACGGCCTTTTGTTGGATATTCCGAAGCTTGAGTTCGTTTACCAAGACCATTTTCTGAGATAACAAGGACTTCTTGACTGTCATCAATTCTTGAAGTTCCAACAACAAAGTCCCCTTCTCGAAGGTTAACCCCTTTGACCCCAGCTGCGGCACGTCCCATATCGCGAACAATTGCACCTTTGAAACGAACAGAGTAACCTAAGTGAGTCCCGATAATAACCTCATCTTCACCCGAAGTTCTAAGCACATTAATCAACTCATCGCCATCACGAAGTTTCAAAGCCTTCAAACCATTTGTCCGAATATTGCTAAATTGACTCGTTGAAGTTCGTTTAACAATCCCGTTGCGTGTTGTGAAGAAGAGATATTTCGCCGCTTGGTCACGATCAACATTGATGATTGTTGCAATTTTTTCACCATCATCAAGTTTTAAGAGATTGACAATTGGTAAGCCCTTAGCTGTCCGACCATATTCAGGAATTTCATATCCTTTCATTCGGTAGACACGTCCAAGATTTGTAAAGAAGAGTAAATGATCATGTGTTGATGTAGATACCAAATGTTGAACGAAGTCATCATCAGACATACCCATTCCTTGAACACCACGTCCGCCGCGATTTTGAGCACGGAATTCATCGTTAGCCAAACGTTTGATATATCCTTTATTTGATAAAGTAATCAATACATCTTCTTCCTCAATCAAATCTTCATCTTCAAGAGTAAGAACCTCACCAACTAACAATTCTGTTCGACGTTTGTCAGCAAATTTACGTTTAACTTCTTCTAATTCTTCACGAATAATTTTCTTAACTCGTTCAGGTTTTGCTAAAATATCCGTCAAGTCAGCAATCAAAGCAACTAAATCTTGATATTCAGCTTCAATTTTGTCACGTTCCAAACCTGTCAAACGACGCAAACGCATATCAAGAATGGCTTGTGATTGTTTCTCAGACAAGAGGAATTCATCCATCATTGTTTTTTGAGCAATAGCATCCGTTTGTGATTCACGGATAATTGTGATGATACGGTCAATATTATCAAGAGCGATACGTAAACCTTCTAAGATATGTGCACGTGCTTCTGCACGTGCTTTATCAAAGGCTGTACGACGTTCGACAACTTCTATTTGATGTTCAATATAATCAACTAAAATTTCTTTCAAAGAAAGAATTTTAGGAATTCCTTTTTCGATAGCCAACATGTTGAAACCAAATGAAGTTTGCAAACTTGTCAGTTTGAAAAGATTATTTAGGATAACGTGTGCTGATAAATCACGACGCACTTCAATAACCACTCGAATTCCTTCACGGTTTGATTCATCACGAACTGCAGTCAATCCTTCAATACGTTTTTCATGGTTCAAACGAACAATATGTTCAACCAAGCGCGCCTTGTTAACCATGTATGGTAATTCAGTCACAACGATGCGTTCTTTTCCACCAGCCATTTCTTCAATGTGGGTTTTTGCACGTAATGTAATTGAACCTTTACCAGTTTCATAAGCACGACGAATGCCGGATTTCCCCATAACCAAAGCCCCTGTTGGGAAGTCAGGACCAGGAATGACAGACATCAAATCAGTAACGGAAGCTTCTGGGTTTTCCATAAGCATATCTACTGCATCAATCGTTTCACCAAGGTTATGCGGTGGAATGTTTGTTGCCATCCCAACGGCAATCCCTGTGGTTCCATTAACTAAAAGATTTGGGAAACGAGCAGGTAAAACGAGTGGTTCACGTTCAGTTCCATCGAAATTGTCCATGAAATCAACGGTATTTTTGTTGATATCACGCAACATTTCCATTGCAATTTTACTTAAACGAGCTTCGGTATAACGCATTGCTGCGGCACCGTCGCCGTCCATTGAACCAAAGTTACCGTGTCCGTCAGCAAGCATATGACGATAAGACCACCATTGAGCCATACGTACCATTGCTTCATAGATTGAACTGTCTCCATGTGGGTGATATTTACCCATAACTTCACCGACAATACGAGCCGATTTTTTATGAGGTTTATCTGGAGTATTCCCCAGTTCATTCATTCCGTAGAGAATACGACGGTGAACGGGTTTTAATCCATCACGTACATCAGGAAGTGCCCGTGCAACGATAACTGACATTGCATAGTCACGAAATGACGTCTTCATCTCCTCAACTAAATTGACATTGATAACATTTTTGTCTTGCATGTTTGCCTTGTAAAATCTCATTAAAATGAAATTTTACTTTCCTTTCTTGCTTTCGGAAGAGTTTGCCCCAATTGACAAACAGATTATCTATATTATACCAAAATTCGCACAAAAAGTCAGCTTTTCTCATAGATTAGAGGATTTTAGAGCTCATTTTTAAAATTATTCTAAAAGCTACAAAAAAATGAGGTTTTATCCTCATTTTAAACTCATCTTTATTTGAGTAAATCTCTAAATTGTGCTAATTCCTCGTTGATTTCAGGACTATTTCCACGAAGTTCTCCAAACATCTCAAACAATGCTGCTGTAGATTTCTCAATCTCTGCCCGTGTTTCTTTTAATTCTTTAGCCAACACAGGTAACGGCGTTACCTCTTCTTCTTCAAAAGTATCAACATAACGAGGAATATTGAGATTGTAATCATTTTCTTTAATCTCATCCAAACTTGCGACATGAGCGTATTTTTCTACGTCTTTTCTAGAAGTATAAGTTTCAATGATTGTACGCAGGTTATCTTCTGAAAGCTTATTTTGATTTTTACCTTTTACAAAATCATTCGATGCATCGATAAATAAAACATCTCGTTTCTGACGAGCTTCTATCCCTTTAAAGACAAGGATACAAGTAGGAATACTTGTTCCATAAAAGAGATTGGCAGGTAAACCAATGACGGCATCCAGCAAGTTATTATCAATAATGTTTTTACGGATTTTTCCTTCTGAAGCTCCACGGAAAAGCACACCGTGTGGCAAGACAATTGCCATTGTTCCCTTATTATCCAAGTGATATAAGCCATGAAGGACAAAGGCGTAGTCCGCTTTTGAGGCAGGGGCTACTCCGTAACCTTTAAAACGCACATCTTTTTCACGATCTATCGTTTTTGTTTCCCATTTTTGAGAATAAGGAGGATTTGCCACTACTGCATCAAATTTACGTGGGATTTGAGTTCCCTCTTTTTCATCATAAGGCCAGTCGGCATCTAAGGTATCCGCCCGACGTAAATTCATGTTTCGGTAATTGACATCGTGCATCATCAGATTCATTCTTGCCAAGTTATAAGTTGTTGTGTTCACCTCTTGTCCAAAGAATTCTACAGAGCCTTCACGCTCTCCCCCTGGGAGTTCTTTTTGAACGGTTAATAAGAGTGAACCTGATCCCATCGCTGGGTCATACACACGAAACTGCTCTTGTGAACGATGAGCGTCAGCCGTCACAATTTTTGCCAAAATTTGACTGACTTCATGAGGCGTATAGAACTCGCCCCCTTTTTTCCCCGCATTAGCGGCGAACTGACCAATCAGATACTCATAGACATCCCCTAAAACATCATGACCATTGTCATCTTTGAAGGCAAAATCATTGATCATTAAAACAATATCATTGAGTGCTTTGGCGCGTTCATTAGTACTCGTTCCTAGACGTGTATCTCCCAGATTGACGTCAGAAAAAACGTTGGCAAAGTCATCTTCTTCGGTTGGATTTCTTTTAGCATTCGTGTTAAAAGCATCAAACATATCTTGAAAATCGCTGGCTTTGATTTTATGCGTTTCGATTTTTTTGACTAATTTTTCCCAAGTATAGTCTGGCGCAATCGCATAACCCAAACCTTTACTGATTTCTTCTAAATATTCTTCTTGTTCTTCACGATCTGTAACTTCATAGAAATCTTCCAGATGGTTGGCTTCTAAGTAGTGATCTTGGTTTTCTGATAAATAACGATAGAACAAGAAAGGGAGGATATAGTTTTTATATTCGCTCGCATCCATCGTCCCTCGCAACTTGTTGGCCATTGCCCAGAGTTTATTTGTAATTTCATTTGCTGTTGTCATATTTTCTCCTTGTCGCTTATACAAACATTAAGTTAAGCAGTGTTTTCTTGAGTGCTTTGAGATTTTCTAGCTCTTTCTGATGAAGAGCTATAGTGTAATCAAGTTGTTTGAAGAATGCGCCAATTTTTTGTTGTTCTCCAAATTTAGGTGTTGGAAAAATCATCATAGAAAAGTCTTTTCCTGTAATTTGATTAATCGTAGCTCCCAAACTTTTATGAACTTCTTTTTGAAAATTGTCAGTACTCAATAATGCATTAATATAGTTTCCGTTTTCCCCTCGGAAAGCAGACATGAACGCTCCAATTACTGTATCCGTCATTTCTTCGTTAACAATAGCGTGCTTCCCAATTAAAGCTCTGCTTCCATTTCGTACAACAATAATAACATCACCAACTTTTACATTAATAGAATTTACTATATCAGGATTGACATAGACATTGTCAGCATCAATAAGTTGATCATTTTTTACATTGGATGATCGTAAAACGAATATACCTGTGTCTTGTATGTCAGTTGGACTATATGTTAATCCTGAATAACTGGAAGTTATATTTGTTAACTTACGCAGTTCCCAAGGGTCAGTGAAACCAGCGAAACGAATTTCGGGACGAACGGCCCCTTCTTTCGGGAACATTTTCGAAAGCAAAGTCTTTTTTGATTCTTTTAATTGCTCTATTTCTTGATGACGAAGAGTGATAATGCTATCAATCTGCTTTAAAAATAAACCAATACGCTTTTGTTCATCTATGCTAGGGACATAAATTTTTGCTTTAAGAAAATCCTTTGCTACTAAATTTGTCATCATCGTTGCTTTAGTAGTTACTCTTCTTAAGATGTGTCCCATTATATTTTCGTTGTTAATATAATA
>NZ_BCVK01000055.1 GCF_001591705.1 Lactococcus cremoris subsp. cremoris NBRC 100676
AATTCGGGTAATTTATATATAATAAATATAAGGACTATAAAATACTGAAATGTGAGGTTAAAATGACAAATAAAAAGAAAACCAATAATTGTTACATTTATGACTAAATATAAAGGAATAATTTACGCTTCTTTGGGTGCCTCTTTTTTTGGTATTAGTAGTATTATTGCCGGAATTTTATTTAATCGTTGCTCCATAGAACCAGGTTGGTTAGTAACCACACGTATGCTTTTTTCTGGCTTATTATTATTAGCTTGGTTGGCTTTAAGAAAAAATAATATTTTTAGCGTCTGGACTTCTCTTAAATCGAGTCTAAGGATTATTGCTTTTGGAATTTTTGGTGTACTGTTTGCTCAAACTTCCTTCTTATTATCTGTTTTTTATGGAAATGCAGCCATCGCCACCATTTTACAATCTTTGGGTCCCTCAATAATAATTATTATTTTGGCCATCAAAAGTAAAGCTATTCCACGACGGCTAGATATTATCGCCATTTTCCTTTCATTAATTGGCGTTTTTCTCTTAGTCACTAACGGCAATCTAGGAGAGCTCAGTTTTTCTGCTTCTGCTCTTGTTTGGAGGCTCTTATCAGCGCTCGGCGTTTGTGCTTACACACTCATTCCTTGCCCACTTATTAAAGAACATTCTCCACTAAATGTCGTCGCTTGGGCTTTATTAATTTGGTGGCCTTATTTCCAATTTCCTTCACCCCGTAACAAATTTACCTGCAAACTTTGACCAAGTTGATTTACTTCTTGTCAGTCTAATTGTTATCGTTGGAACACTCTTAGCCTATTCTCTCTATATCAACAGTCTCAAATACATAGAGCCACATATCGTTGGGATGTTGGGAATGCTTGAACCGGTGACAGCGATACTCATCTCTACTTTATTTCTTGGTATTTCTTTTTTAAGTTTCCAAAAAATTGGAATAGTAGTCGTCTTTTTATCCTTATTCCTTATTAATTTTCCAACGAAGAAAAAATAAAAGACAAAGAGTATATTAATTACTCTTTGTCTTTTATTTATCTTATTTGAAAATGCCTCTTATTTCTGGTTTAACTTGCGTTGTTCCAGGGATGAAATGAATACTTTCAGTTCCTGCTTCTGCTGCCGTTTGATAATACCAGATTTTCCATCTTAAAAAGGCTAAATTCATTTCTAAAACTTTTATTTTTTCTTCAAGTTGCTCTTCATGGGTTTCCATGAAGTCTAAACGTTCATCAAGTGTGGAGTCCCCCTCCATACACCAATCAATAAATTGGGCGATATCCTTAATCGGAATTCCTGATTTTTTTAGACAATCAATCACTTCAATATAACCAAGGTCATCGTCGGTGAATTCCCTTCGTCCAGCTTTATTTCGCTTGGCAAATGGCAGCAAACCTTCTTAATCATAATAACGTACAGCATCATTAGAAACATTCAATTTACGTGAAATATCACCAATTGTATATTTTGTCATTCTTTCTCCTTGACATGGAGTTAACTCCATGTTGTATAATCAGTATATCAAAAAAATACTCTTAAGGAGAAATAAAATGTCTAAACCACTTATTGTTATAACAGGAGCAAGTTCAGGCTTCGGTGCCGAAATCGCAAAACTCTTTAATGCTGACGGATTCCCAATGTTGCTTTTAGGGCGTCGCACTGATAAAATTAAAGCTTTGCCTCTTGATTTTACAAATGTTCTTGTGTAATCTGTAGATGTCACAGATAAAAAATATTTTGAAATTGCTATTTCTAAAGCTGAGGAAAAATATGGCAAAACTGACCTTTTGGTCAACAATGCAGGTGTCATGTTACTAGGAAACGTCCTAAATCAAGATCCAGCCGAGTGGAAACAAATGATGGATACTAATGTTTTAGGTGTTCTCAATGGAATGCAAATTGTTCTTCCACAAATGGTTGAACGTCAAGGAGGACCAGTGATTAATATGTCCTCACTTGCTGGTAAAAAAACTTTTACCAATCACGCCGCTTATGTCGCTTCAAAATTTGGTGTCCATGGTTTAAGTGAAACTGTCAGAGAAGAAGTTTCTGCTAAAAATGTTCGAATTTCACTTGTTGCACCTGGTGCTGCCGAAACAGAATTATTGACACATGTTACTGACAAAAGTGCCCTAAATGATTATAATCTTTGGAAAGAATCAATGGGTGGTACAACTCTAGCCCCTGAACGAGTTGCTCAAACCGTGAAATTCATTTATGATATGCCTCAATCTGTTAATATCAGAGAAATCAATATTGCGGCAACCAATCAAAATGCTTAATATTTAATATCTTAGCTAAAAAAAGATACTAGTTGACCGCTAGTATCTTTTTTAGCTATTTATTTCATATTTTATCTACCCGAAAACTAGCCTCACTCTTCAAAAATTCTTATTTAGAAAATATTTTCTTAAATAAATTAGGCGCTTTAGATTCTTTTGTTGCTTCAATAATATCAGTTGCCATAAGTTCTGGTGCTATGTGATATCGATTGTAAAGTTCATTTTTGGGAACAGCATCAATAAACTCAGTATCTGCACCATATACAAGTGTTTTTATCCCTTTGCTTGCCAAATAAGTAGCCACTTTTTGACCAAATCCCCCATCTTTAGTGCCATCTTCAATCGTAACAAAAAGTCCATGAGTTTCAGATAATTTATCTAAAGCATTTACATCCAAAAGGTTTACAAAGAATGGATTTACAACCGTTGGATTAAATCCTGATTTTTCAAGTTCTTTTGCGACATTTTCAGCTTTTTCAAGCATTGCACCAAGACCCAAGAGTACAACTTTTTCGCCAGACTTAACGACTTCATAATGAGGTTTGCTAAAATCAGTAATTTTTGTTGGACGATTTTCCAAAGTATGCTCTGGCAAGTGTATAAACACTGGATATTCATGTTGATTATATGCCCAATTAAGCATTGCAAAAAGGTCTTCCTCACTTGTTGCAGCAAGGTCAATTACATTGGGAATATTTGATGTTTGACTATAAACAAAACTACCTTGGTAAGTATCATTTGTCCCGCCAATTTGGCTGTTACTGATAATAACAATTGCTGGTTCTTTATTCAGTGCCAAGTCATGATTAAGTTGGTCATAAGCACGTTGTAAGAAAGTTGCGTTTTGGAAAATTATAGCTCGAGTTCCTGCTGCCGCGATTGCTCCACCAAGTGTCACTGTATATTGTTCGGCAATTCCTCCGTCAACATAATTTTTTGGATGATTCTTGGCAAATTGAGACAGGCCAAAGAACATTGGAATTGCGGCATTAATGGCGATAAGATTGTCACCTTTGGCTAACTTTTCTTCCATAAAGTCAAGAAATACATTATTATAGCTGCGAACGGTATTTGTTGAGCTATTGACTGGTTGACCTGTAGCAATATCAAAAGGTGCAAAGACTTGGTGCATTCCTTCTTTATTTTCAACTGCTGGTTTATAACCATGTCCTTTTTCTGTGTGAATATGAAGAACAATTGGACGATTAATGTCTTTTACTGATTCAAAAAGGGCAATCAAACTTTGGATATCATTTCCCTCCTCAAGGTATCGGTAATCAAGCCCAAATGATTTAAAAAGGTTATTTGCTGAAGTTCCTTTACTTGCTCGAAGATCTGCAAGATGTTGATAGATTCCTCCCTGATTTTCGGTGATGGCCATTTCATTATCATTTACAATAATAATAAGATTCCCATTAAGTGTACCTGTACCATCAAGTCCCTCAAATGCAAGTCCTCCTGATAGCGCTCCATCACCAATGATGGCTACAATATTTCCATTTTTTCCTTGCATATCTCGAGCTAAGGCATATCCCATAGCTGTTGCAATAGATGTTGATGTATGACCTACTCGTATAAAGTCATGTTCATTTTCTTCAGGGTCTGTATAGCCTGTTGTTCCAGAAAACTTGTCATTGTCAGTAAAAAATTCTTTGCGCCCCGTTAAAACTTTATGCGGATAGCTTTGATGACTAACGTCCCAAATTAATTTATCAACAGGTGAATTAAAGACTTTATGTAAAGCAACAGTCATTTCTACCACACCAAGATTTGGTCCGAGATGACCTCCTGGATATTGACTCACACGATTAAGAATTGCATCGCGCACATTTATAGCGAGCTCTTCTAGTTCTAGAGGTGTAAGATTTTTGATGTCTTTGGGTTCATTTACTTTGTCTAATACTGTCATAATTTTTTCTTCCTAGTTCTATTTAGATTATAAAGCTGCGAGTAAAATTTAATATTATTTAAATTTAATAAGGTTTTTTTAATAAGTTAATATAACATTATCGTTTACGTTTGTAAACGATAAAGAAATTATACTTTTTTATATTTTACTTGTCAAGAAATCTGTAATCTTTTTTAAAGAAAGTCTATAATATTTTTTGAGAAACACATTTGTGCTGAAATAAAAAAAGACTAATCATTAAGTTAGTCTTTTTTTATTTCTTATAAGTTATTATCTATTTTTTCTAAAAGCCTTAAGAATTCAGCTTGTTCTTTCTCAGTCAAAGCACCAATCAATTTACTTTCAGAGGCTTCAAATATTTGATTAATTTGATTAATAATTTTAAGTCCTTTTGGTAAAATATAGATATTTTTTTTACGTTCATTATCTTTAGGAATTCGTCGTTCGATATATCCTTTTTTTTCCAAGCCTTGGAGCATACTTGTAATACTTGCTCCTCGTCTATTGAATACCTCTGCTAAATCTTTTTGAATTAAGCCCTTATCTTGGTTCTCTGCAATATAAGCGATGACCCTAGCTTGTTGATGATTAACTTCTAAATCTTTCATCATTTGACTAGAAGCCATCATTGATTTTTGTGAGATAGAACGAATTAAATTGGAATAAATTGTATTGGCCATTCTGGTCTCCTTTTTTATTTACTAGTTCTTAACTCTTAGTATAATGGTCTTTTATCTAATTGTCAATTCAAAACAATTAGACTTCTAATAGTTAGTTCTTGACTTTTCTTTTTTTTTACTTTATGATGAACACTGTTAGTTAGAGTTCTAACTATTAATTTTAAAAGGAGAATCAAATGTCTGAAAATTTAACAAGAGAATGGATTAATTTCTCAGACCAAATGCCTTTTGATAAAAATTATCTATCAAAAAGTTTTAATATCCCTGAAGAATTTTTATCCTATGCAACAGATAAAGATGAAAGTGCTCGAATCGAAATGGATGATGAAACTAAGAGTTTGCTCATTATTTTTGATATTCCTTTTGAGGACCAAACGGACGTTGCCTACTACTCTTCTGGTCCCATGAGTTTTATCGTAACCAAAGAGGTGATTATCACAAATGTAGCAGACAAAAAGATGGCAACTATTCTAAAGAATTCAAAACTGGTGGATCATTTAAATCCAAAATATAAAACTTCTTTTGTCCTTCATTTCATATTAGCCATTGCCAAGCTTTATGTCGATAGAATTAGAATCCTTAATCGTAAACGAATACTGATTGAACAAGCACTTGGTAAGACTCCAAAAAATGAAGACCTAATTAATTTAATGAAAATTGAACGAAGCCTTATTTATTTCATTATGTCCTTAAAATCAAACTCATTGGTAATAAATAAAATTAAAAGTGGTAAATATTTAAAACTTTATGATGAAGAAAAGGAACTTCTTGATGATTTAATGATTGAAGTTGACCAAGCTTTTGACATGTCTAACATTTCAAATAAGATATTGAATGAGATGACCGATTCTTATGACTCTATTATCAATAATAACACGAATAGCGTCATGAAATTTTTGACATCCTATTCTATTATTTTAACCATCCCTACCATAATTTTTAGTTTTTATGGCATGAATGTTCCTCTACCATTAACAAATTTACCAAAAGTCTCTTGGGAAATCATTTGTTTGCTGGCCCTTCTCTTATCAGTCTTACTGACCCTCTTTTTTGTTAAAAAAGATTATTTCTCTAAAAGATAGTTTTATGTTGACAAAATAAAAAATAAGTATTAATATATATAAACAGTTAGATATCTAACTTTTAGTTATCTATCATTTATTTCAGAAAGAAGAAAAAAATGAGTAAAAAATCCAACTCTTATTATCTTAAGGAAGCGCCCATCAGAAAAGCAATTGCTCACTTATCAATTCCCATGATGATTGGAATTTCCGCAACAACAATCTATAACTTAATCAATGCCTACTTTATCGGCCTTGTCCATGACACCAATATGATGTCAACAATTACTCTAGGTTTAACAATAACCATTGTTTTTATGGCCATCGGAAACCTTTTTGGCGTCGGTGGTGGAACCTTCATTACTCGCTTGCTAGGTTCTGGCGATAAAGAAAAAGGAAAGCAAATCGCTGGTTACTCTTTTTATATGAGTCTAACCATCGGTTTGCTTATTGGTCTTGTTTCACTTTTCTTTTTAAGCCCAATCGCTCATCTACTGGGGGCAGACGCTGCAACTCTTACCTATACTAAAGAATACGCCGCAGTCTTATTAGGTGGTGGCTTTAGTATGATTTTAAACTATGGACTGGAACAATTAGTTCGGGCTGAAGGTGCCTCAAAAGAATCAATGTACGGTATGTTCGTTGGAGTAGCGACTAGTATTGTCTTAGATGCCCTCTTTATCTTAGTTTTAAATCTTCATGTCATTGGTGCTGGACTTTCAATGGTAATCGCAAATCTAGCCTCTACTGCTTATTATGTCTGGTTTTTAGAAAATAAAAGTGAATCTCTCAAAGGGTTTTTGAAACATTTTAAAATCAGCTTAAAAGACCAATTTGAAATCTATAAAATTGGGATTGCGGAAGTTTTTAAATCAGCCTTTATGATTGTTACAACCCTCTTATTAAACCGCTTCTCCGTTGAATATGGAGACAATGTTCTTGCTAGTTTTGGTATCGCCCTTAGAAATTACTCAACTGCCTTAATTTTTGACCATGGGACTCTTTTTAGGGGCTATTCCTCTCTTTGCCTATAGTTTTGCTTCTAAAAACACCCAACGCTTAAAAGAAGCTCTCAAAGAATTATCTATTTGGATTGGTGGAATTTCTATCCTCTTTGCCCTCATTGTCTATCTATTTAGAGTTCCGGTCATGCAACTCTTTACCGATGATAGTGCGGTAATAAAAGTTGGATTAATCGTGCTCGCCGCACAACTTGTATCGTCCGTCTTTAATGGTTTCTCTGGTTTATTTACTGGTATTTTCGAAGCCTCTGGTCTAGGTGGTCAAACCGGTATAATGGCTACTATCCAAGGAATTCTTTATATTCCAATCGTCATTATCCTACATCAGTTCTATGGTTTAACTGGACTGATTTGGTCAATGACCCTAACAGAAGGAATTGCCTTTGTAGCTGGTCTCATCATGCTTATTCCTTATCTATTAAAATTAAACAATGGTAAACTAATGGAGAATCAACCTGAATTAGCCGTTGCTGAATAAGATATAAAAAACGAGGAACTTTGTAGAACCTCGTTTTTTTATCTTAAATCACCCCACTATTAATTAAATCAGAATGATTTCTTCCCAAATAAGTTTCTTTTATTTCTCCAAAATGAAGCACAATTTTTTGCAAAATCACATCTGGACTTTTAGCATAAAATAGCAGACGATGTTTACCTTGCTCCAACTTGGCAACAGATAAACTCCTGATGATTAGGTCAGCTTGCCAATTTCCCAATTCTCCCTTATACTTTCCATTAAAATTGATTTTTACTTCTGCCCCATCATCAATTTGATAACCATAAATAAGCCCACTATTATTCCAATTTAAACTTGGCGAGAGAAAAACTTCAACTTGAAATTCTCCTGAAGATGATGTCTCAAAATCATAGCAAACAAAATTTTGTTTACTTGGAATAATATTATTTGGAAGAGGGGTAATTGCTGAGAAAGTTTTTCCCATATCAGCTATCTCTGTCCAAACAACTTCTCCTTGAGATTTTTCGTTAAAGTCAGCTGCTTCAATCACAACTGATTGGTCAATTTCTTTTGAAAGATATTCTTCTGATTTAAGACGACGAATCTCTGGCATGATTTGGTACTCTGGTTCTTGCCAGTCATGGTAACCAATATGAGTTTGACTCATCATATGTTCCCATTTCCCATTATTTAAAGAATTATAGTGTGAAGTTAATTCAGCATCACGTTTAAAACACCACTCCACTTTATCTGCTGCTTGATTCACTATTTTGGTATCGTTAGACTTCCAGTTTATGGCTTGAGCATAATACATTTCATAAAGATTGGCAGTTGCAACAAGTGGAAAATATATTAATTGTTCATAGACTTGGCGATATTCCTCTGGCATCAATACAAAAAGCTGACCAGCTTGATTTGATAAATCCCGATAGTTTGCAAGAATTCGCTCAAACTCATAGTCAATTTCTAAACTAAATGTATCTTTATCGAGTAATTCAGGGCTTATTGTCATATTTAATTTACTATAAGCGGCAAGAAGTTTACTTGCATCATTGATATAATTTCCTCCAAGTTGTTTTTCTACCCAATTTTTAGTGTAGCCTTCCATTTCCTCAAGTGATTGCTCAGGATTCCACGCCAAGTCCATAAAATAAGAAAGAGGATATTCTTGACCTTTCAAATCTCCAACATTCACTACCCAAAGTTTTCTAACTCCATAGTTATAAGCTAAAGTTATTTGTTCCCATGTTCTTTGAATTTGAGAAACATTAATCCACTTACTATTTCGTGGTCCACCAACATAATCATAATGATAGTAAATTCCAAAGCCACCTTTTCTATCTCGATTTTCTAAACTTGGAAGTTTCCGAAGATTGCCCCAATTATCATCACATAAAAGTAAGATGACATCATCAGGCACGCGCATTCCTTTATCATAATAATCTTGCACTTCCTTATAAAGCGCCCAAATCTGTGGTGTCTCTTTAGCAGAACGCCCTGTCACTTCGGAAATAATTTTCCTTTGCTTATTGATAATTTGCTCTAAAAGGGAAATATTTTCTCCCTCTCCCATTGCTTCGTCCCCATTACCACGCATTCCAAGAGTAAAAATATCTTCAGTCTGATAAGAACGCTCAATTCCTTGTCGAAAATATTTTTCTAATCCCTCCTGATTACTTTCGTAATCCCAGTCTCCATTGCCATATTGTCCATGATTACGAATCCATTCTTGATGATTACGGCCCATTGGTTCATGGTGTGATGTTCCAATAATGACTCCCATCTTTTGGGCTAATTTAGAATTCTCTGGGTCATCAGCATAAAAGGCTGAATCCCACATGGCAGGCCAAATGAAATTTCCTTTTAAACGAAGTAGCAAATCAAATAATTTTTCATAATAAAGGTGATTAAAAGAATTCATTTTTTCGCCTTTTTCATTCATTAAATGTCCAAAATGCTTAGTCGCCCAATTTCCTGCAGCTGGCCACTCATCATTGATAAAAAAGCCACGCATTTCTACTTTTGGAGCATCAATCAAAAAGAAAGGCTCATTTAGGTAAAGCTCCGCTTGCTTTTTAATTGGCACATCCATCCAGTAATGCCATGGTGAAACACCAATCTGACTTAAAAATTCATAAATCGCATAAATCGTTCCTCTTCTATCATTACCAATCAATTGAAGTTGCCCTTCAAAAACGGTAATAATATATTGCTCTTTTTTATTTAGTGCCTCTCTTAAGAGCTCATAATTTTTTTGCGATTTTGCTAATGAAGTATCGATTGTTGCAACGATAATCTTAGAATTTTTGCTCTCAGTTGCAAGAATTGCTTCTTCGCCTAAAACATTCGTTAAATCATTTTTTAGATTTATTAAAGCATACTTAGTTATTGCTTCATCATCTTTTTTATCATAAGTAATCTTTACAACTCCGCTAATAAGCATTGAAGTTTTTGTTTGACTAACAATTTGGCTTTTCATAGATAATAATTTCTCCTATTTTTTAGACTTCTGTACTACTCTTACCTTCCTGCGTATAATTTTTCCAGACCCAATCTAGCATTTTAGTTGATTCGTAGCAGATAAGATAAAGATAAGTGCTGCTTAAAACGAAAATCAAAAAAACACTCACAAAAAACATGATTCCTAATAATCCTAGGCTTAATATAATAACTTTAATGATCGAACTTAGAAAAGCCATTGTCCAAACCAGACTGATTTTAAACATATCTCGCATTCTAAATCTGAACTTAATATTAATCAATCCAACAAAAACTGTGAAGACTAATAAAACAAGGAGTAATAAGATAAAGAACCAAGAAAATATCGGAGTCGAAGATTTTTGCATCGAGGCAATATCAATCAGAATGATTGAAGCGGCTAGAATCACTGGAATTCCAATTTTTAGAGCATCTAAAAATAATTTTCTATATTGTTTCCAAAAATATATCCCTAAATGCTTTACATCTTCACTTTCTAAAACATAAAGAGTCGCCAAGCTTAAAGCTGCTAATGCCGGAGCCACTAGAAAAAATAAAGGAGTCATGAAAATAAAATTTCCAATCTCATATTTAACAAACAAAAATGGGAGAGGGATTGGAAAAATAGAAATTACAAACATTAATTGTAAAAATATGATATGTCCAATTTGTCCAGCTAGTTTATAATAAACCGATTCGGTAACATCTTTTTTAGGATTCATCTTGCTTTCCTTTACATCCAGAATATTTTTTAAGAAAGTCTTTAATCAAAAATGATTAAAGACTATCCTAAAAAATTAAGCCATTGAAGTTGCCTTCTGGCTTAATTGTCTAATAATACTTATTTTGCCGCCTTATAGGCTTTATTAACCATATCAATAAGTTTTGCCGAATTCTTAGCTTGTACGTCTTTCACGTAAGAACTCCATTGAGACATTGGACGTTGCCCACTTACAAAAGCTTGTGTTTGAGCGGTAACGAAGTCTTTCAAAGGCGTATCAAGTAAAGAAAATTGTTCAAGGTCTGTTGAACTCATTGGATAAACAGGTGCAGTTGCAACAATTTTTGCATTCTTATCCATTGCTTGTGAAAATTCTTTAGTTACATCATTATATTGAGAGTAAATCAAAGCTTTTGAACCAGAGCCAACAGCATAGAAGACACCATTACGGAAACCAAAATATTTTTGCAGGTCTTTTGTACCACTTGGGTTCAAGCCTAAGGTATTAACATCTTTTGCCAAAGTGTAAGTGTCTCCAGATTTAGTATAAGTTGTACCTTCAACTCCCCAGCGCGCAAAGGTTTGTCCAGAGTCTGAATAAAGTAACCAGTCAATAAATTGGAGGGTGGCAAGGAAATGGTCACTATTTTTCAATTTAGAAGATAACATCATACCAGCAACGGCTGCAATCCGGTTATCTTGAACCATCAAACCATTTTCCCCTGCAGGAACTGTCATCATTGCTACTTTTTCATCTGGGTGTTTTGCTTGTAAGTTTTTTTGTAAAGTTGTAAATTCAGAACCATTTGTGCCAATGACAAAGGATTGCCCATTGATGAATTTTGCTGTTGCTGTATCATCAGTTTGAGTTAATGATTCTTTATCCATCAAGCCCTTTTGGACTAAATTACTATAGTAACTTACGAATTTTTTATAATCTGGTGTAGTACCAGTAAAGACAAATTTGTTATCTCCTTTGTCATAAGTGGCATTTGAATAACCCCAACCAGCACTAGTATTAAACTGTGGTGCAACAATATTTGGAATGGCATTAAACTGCCAACGGTCTGAATATGGTGTTACACTTGGATATTTTGCTTTGAGTGTTTCAAGCGCTTTAGTGAATTCATCCAAAGTTGTTGGGGCTTTGATACCAGCTTTTTCAAAAATGTCTGAACGATAGGCAAAAGTATAATCGTAAGTTGGAACTTCACCAATTTGAGGTAAGATATAAACTTTGCCATCTTTTTGCTTATGAGAATTAAATAAGTCTGTTAATTTCCATTCTTTTAGGCGTGCAGAAAGATTGGGCATATATTTTAGATAATCTGATACAGGGAGGATTTGTCCACCTGCGACAAATTGTGTTTCTTCACCAGGGGCTACTCCTGTTACGATGTCTGGCGTTTGACCAGCCGCAATCAAAGTTGAGCGTTTTTGTGGATAATCAGATAAAGGAATGTCTGTTCTTTTAAAAGTAACGTTCTGGTTTTTCTCTAGTTCAGACCACAACATCCAACTGTTTTTAACTGGATAATTAGGGGAATCACGATACATCATTGAAAGATTTAATGCCGAAGTCGCTTTAAAAGTTTCATCAGCTTTGAAATTTTTCATATAGCCTTTTTGGCTTGACATATTAATCACACCAGCTTTTGCATTTGATGTTGATTTGCTGTTCGATGAACAAGCGACCAACATCACTGAAGCGCCAATCACTGCCGCTCCAACCAATAAATTTTTCCAAGATTTCATTCTTGTGCTCCTTATGTATTTATATAATCTGAACTAAAACGTATCAGTTTTAATTCAAGAAACTGACTAACTTAACCCTTAACAGAACCAATCATGATTCCATTAACAAAATATTTTTGACAAAATGGATAAACGATTAGTACAGGTAATACTGTTAAGACCATGGTTACTGCCTTAATGTTTGAACTCACCTGACTCTGTTCATCAGCACTTTGCGCCTCGGCACCCGTTGCTCCTTTGACTAGATTTCGTAGATATACTGAAACCGGAAAGAGATTCTTGTTATCCATGTAGAGGAAAGCTCCATACCAAGCATTCCATGCTCCAACCGCATAGAATAAGACCATGGTTGCCAATATTGGTTTAGATAATGGCAAGATGATTCGCATCAAAATTTGAAATGGAGTTGCTCCATCAATAATCGCTGCTTCTTCTAATGCATCTGGCATTGATTCAAAGAAAGACTTCATAATCAACATATTGAAAATAGAAAGTGCTCCTGGTACTGTGACTGCCCACATCGTATTCATCCAACCTAATGATTTAATCAACAAGTAGTTTGGAATCAATCCTCCAGCAAAGAACATAGTGAAAACAGAAAGTCCAATGAAAAATTTACGCCCTGGAAGATATTTTTTTGAGGTGACATAAGCAAGTGTCGTCGTCAAAAATAAAGAAATTGCTGTTCCAACAACTGTATAAATAATGGTGTTTTTATAATTAATCCAGAAAATAGGGTCGCTCATAACGTATTTATAGGTTTCTAAATTAAAACCAACGGGTGTTAGAACAACATTTCCTGCTGTGATTGCATTTTCACTTGAAAATGACTGAACAACAACATTCCAAAAGGGGTAGACTGTTGCAATGACAATCAAAATCAAAATAATTGCATTGATCACTTTGAAAATTTTATAACCGATACTATCTTTCATTTTATCCTCCTTACCATAATGAAGTCTTGGTAATCTTCGCAGAAATTCTGTTAGAACCCAGTACTAGAACTAAACCAATAATCGCTTCAAAAATACCAATCGCTGTCGCATAAGAAAAGTTTGACGAAAGTATCCCTACTCGATAGAGGTAAGTTGAAACAACATCTCCTGTTGAGTAAACCAACGGATTTTGAAGGAGGAGAACTTTTTCAAAACCAACTCCTAAAACAGAACCAACATTTAAAACAAGCATCGTGATAATTGTGGGTAAAATTCCGGGCAAGGTGACATGGAGCATTTGTTGCCAACGATTGGCTCCATCCATCTTAGCAGCTTCATAAAGCGTATCATCAATATTTGTCAATGCTGCCAAATACAGAATTGAACCCCAACCTAAGGTTTGCCATACTTGCGAAATGACATAAATCGGTTGGAACCATTTTGGGTCTTGCATAAAAAGAATACGAGTTCCACCAAAGAAATGAATGGCGTTATTAATAAAACCATTGCTTGAGGTAAAATCTAAAATCATTCCCGCAATAATGACAATTGATAAAAAATAGGGAAGATAAGAGGCTGTTTGAATGAATTTTTTAAAGATCCTGTTTTTAACTTCATTCAGTAAAAGAGCGAAGATAATAGGTAAGGGGAAGGTAAAAATCAATGTCCAAATCCCAATAGAAAGTGTGTTAAGAAAAACTTGCCAAAAGGTTGCATCTCCAATAAACATCTGGAAATATCGAAGTCCAACCCAATCCTGTCCAAAGACAGAACCTCCCGGTAAATAAGTTCTAAAAGCAATCACATTTCCAAGCATCGGAATATAGCGAAAAACTAAAAGATAGACTGTTGGGATAGCCACAATTAAATATAGCTGCCAATATTTTTTAATAGATTTCATATTAAAAATTTTCCTTCTAAGGAGATGAATCATCTCTAGGTTAGTTCAAAACTTTCATTTTCTAAAGATAAATTATTTTTTCATCCCTGTATTTATTACAAAACTAATATATAAGTATTTCGTTAATAGAATTATAGCGCTTGCATTTTTACTTTTTTACCTAATATTATGATATTCTTTAGGAAATGTTGTCTATGTTACTTCTAATGTACTTACCTCCTTCTTAATATCTTGCATGTTCTTGATAGCAAAAAGCGCCAGTTTAAACTAACGCTTCTTATTTTTAATAACAAAAAAACTGATAACAGTAAGTTGCTATCAGTTTTTTTATTCTATTGCCACTCAACAGTTGCTGGTGGTTTGCTCGTAATATCGTAGACGATACGGTTGACGTGGTCAACCTCATTGACGATACGTTTTGAGATTTTTTGGAGAAGATCCCAAGGAAGTTGGGCAAAGTCTGCTGTCATCCCATCAGTTGAAGTGATGGCACGGATGGCTAATGTATAGTCATATGTCCGTTGGTCTCCCATGACACCGACTGATTTCACGTCTGTATTTACTGTGAAATATTGCCAAACATCACGTTCAAGTCCTGAAGCAGCAATTTCTTCACGAAGAATTGCGTCTGATTCGCGAACAGTTTCTAATTTTTCTTCTGTTAAATCACCAAGGACACGAATGGCAAGTCCTGGACCTGGGAAAGGTTGACGCCAAACAATTTCATCAGGCATTCCAAGTTGTGTTCCAAGCGCACGAACTTCATCTTTGAAAAGTGTGTTCAATGGTTCAATCAATTGGAATTGCATGTCTTCTGGAAGTCCACCAACATTATGGTGTGACTTAATTGTTTGAGCTGTATCTGTTCCTGATTCAATGACATCGGTGTAAAGTGTTCCTTGAGCAAGGAAGTCAACACCTTCTAATTTGTTTGCTTCATCATCAAAAACATAAACAAATTCGTTACCGATAATTTTACGTTTTGTTTCTGGGTCTGAAAGGCCAACAAGTTTGTCCATGAAACGTTTTTGAGCATCTACTTTGATGATATTAAGACCAAATTTTCCGCCCAATGTTTCCATGACTTGGTCAGCTTCGCCTTTACGAAGGAAACCGTGGTCAACAAAGATTGATGTCAATTGGTCACCGATGGCACGTTGTAAAAGAACACCCACAACTGATGAATCTACACCGCCTGAAAGTCCAAGGAGTACTTTTTTGTCGCCAACTTTTTCACGAATATCTTTGATTTGCATATCAATGAAGTTTTCCATTGACCAGTTCCCTTTGGCTCCACAGATGTTAAGCGCAAAGCTTCTGAGCATTTCTGTTCCGTGAACTGAATGACGAACTTCTGGGTGAAATTGGATGCCGTACAAATTGCGTTCAGTGTTTTCAACGGAAGCAAATGGACTGTTTGGTGAAGTTCCGACAACGTGGAAACCTTCAGGAATAGCTGTTACACGGTCACCATGGCTCATCAAAACATCTTGAACTTCTGGAGTTCCTGCAAACAATGCTGATTTTTCAGTGAGTTGAAGTGGTGCAACGCCGTATTCGCGTTCGCCTGCTGCTTCTACCATACCGCCAAGTTTGTAGCTCATCAATTGCATGCCGTAGCAAATACCAAGAACTGGCAAACCAAGTTCGAAGATTTCAGGGTCAATATCGAATGAACCTTCATCATAAACTGAATTTGGACCGCCTGAAAGAATAATACCGATTGGATTAATCTCACGAATTTCTTTGGCTGTGACTTTGTGACTCATGAGTTCTGAGAAAACACCGATTTCTCGGATACGACGCGCAATAAGTTGATTGTATTGTGAACCATAGTCGAGTACAATGATTTTTTCAAGTGTAGTGTCGGACAAGGGACCCTCCTCTTATAAGGTGCAAAAGTCCGAATTCCTATTGGAAAGTTCGAACTTTTGTTCAAATATTTTATTAGACTTATTCTAACATATTTTCTTCTATTTTGCAGAGATATTTATGAATAAATAAAATAATTTTTGGGAAAACAGTATGATAGTGATTACATTTATTTTTTACTGACAAAAATGAAAAACTACTGACAGACTTGTCAGTAGTTTTTTTCATCTAATTCTTTGGCCAAAGCAAAATTGCCTACTGTCGCTGAACCATTATTAGCAACTGACGGAGTCATAATATAATCTGTCAGTAAATAGGGAACATGGACGTAACCGGCCATTAGTTTTGTGAATTCTTTGCGCACCCGCTCAATCATGTGCGTTTGAGTCATGACACCACCCCCAAAAACAATTTTCTCAGGTGCAAGTGCTAAGGTTGTATTAACAGCGATTTGGGCAATGTAGAAAGCTTGAATCTCCCAAACTTTGCTGTCAGTTGGAATATCTTCTCCACGAATACCTAAACGGGCTTCAAGTGATGGCCCAGCTGCCACTCCTTCTAGACAATCGCCATGAAATGGACAAACTCCTGTAAAATCGAGGTCATCTGGATGACGTTTCACATACTGATTACCCATTTCTGCATGAGAAAATCCACCAATAAATTTCCCATCTTGCACGGCTCCTCCGCCAATTCCTGTTCCGATTGTGAAATATACTAATGATTTTCCACCAGTCACAATCATTTCACCATAAGTTGAACTATTAACGTCAGTAGTGAAAACCATGGGAATATCAAGTTCGCCCTTAAGTTTTCCTAAGAGGTCAACATTGGCCCAACCAGCTTTTGGCGTGGTTGTTATATAACCATAGGTCGGGCTTTCGGGTTTGATATCAATCGGTCCAAAAGAACCAACTGACAAAGAACTGACAGTATTTTCTTTGAAAAATTCAATTGTTTTAGAAATTGTTTCTTCAGGTGTCGTTGTTGGAATTTGGTTTGTTTTTAAAATGTTAAAATGCTCATCGCCAATCGCAAGAACAAATTTTGTTCCGCCTGCTTCAATTGAGCCATAATGTTTTGTCATAATATTTTCCTATATTTTGGTTACTTTTTAGCTTTTATTTA
>NZ_BCVK01000056.1 GCF_001591705.1 Lactococcus cremoris subsp. cremoris NBRC 100676
GATTTTCTCTAATCATCGAAACTTTTTTCCCTTGACTTGCTCCATGGATATACAAGCTAAGAGCTTCGTCGTTCCATGAATAACCAAAATTTACTGGTAACAACATAAGGATATTTTTCGCCATTTATAGCTATCCGAACAACTTCTACTTCATCAACAAATTTTTTGATTAAATCAATATCCGTCACTTGTCTTTTAGCTCTTCTCATTTGTTTATTTTCCTCTATTTTCATTAGTAAAATCTTAAAAATCATCTCTATAGGCTGATTTATTAGGATAAAATTGCACTTAAAGTATATCAAAAAAATAAGAAATATAGAATTTATAACCTATTTTATTCAGTATCTATACTTTATTTTATCCAAAATAACCTCCTAAATTTAATTATTTACAAAATAAAAATCACAGAAATTTACCGTGATATCATTATAATTAAAAATCCTTCTTAACCAAATATCTAAAAAAAACTTCATCAGTTTTATATCGAAATCTATAAGTTCCACTTACTACTTTTTTATGAAAAAGGTATCTTCTTACGCTATTGCGGTCTATTGAAAGTCTGTGCTATAATATTGATATGAATATAGAAAAGCTTCAGTTTTTAGCTAAATATCGTTGGATTATCGTCCTAATTTTAGCCTTAATTTTTTCAGGTCTATCTGTCAGTATTTTTCATTTACCATTTTTAATGACAGCCCTTGTTTTGTCAGTTATTGGACTCATTTTTGCCTATCACAAGTCTGTTTGGCTGGTCCTTTTTATCCTATCTAATCTCCCGATGTTAGTTAGCACAATTTTTGCTTCTCAGCATCATTTTTCAACTTTAGATACGATTATCTTTTTCATCATTTTCATTTTTACAATAATCAGCTCTTATTTGATTGCTCGCAAAGCTGAGCTCATTCCTAAGTTAAGTTGGAAATATTTCCCACCGTTAAGAATTATACTTGGTTTTGTTTTGCTATTTTTAGTTTCTATTTTGACAGGAATTTTCGCCCAAATCTTCAATCAAAGCCCAACAACAACTAACCAAGAATCACTAAATGAATTACAGAAAGTGATTCCAATAGCTGTCTTTGCTACTCAAACCCTTGCTGCCAGTTTTTTGGAAGAACTTGTTTATCGAGTAGGAATTTTTGAACTTATCTTTAAAAATCAAAAGTATTTTGCTTTTTTAACTACCATGCTCCTGTTTGCATTCATGCATGGACCAACGGACGTTTACAGCTGGTTAACTTATGGACTGATGAGTCTTGTCCTTACTGGGCTCTATGCTAAGTATCGTAATTTTTATCTCAATATGAGTGTCCATTTTCTTTGGAATCTTTTTGGACTAGTCATTGCACTTATGGTCAAATAAAAAAATTACTGACAACTCTGTCAGTAATTTTTTTATTAAAGATAAATCATTTTAAATAATGCAACGGCTGCAAGTGATGCAAGAATTGGTGCCAAAACTGGAACCCATGCATACCACCATTTAGATGAACCTTTAGCTTCACCCAAAACTGATTTTGGTAAGAGACTGTGAACCAAACGTGGACCAAAGTCACGCGCCGGATTCAAACCAGGACCTGTAGGTCCACCAAGTGCAACTACGAGTCCCATAACAAGGAATCCTAGGAACAAGTGAGCAATCATTTTAGAAGCTGAAGCTCCTGATGCTTGAACCCAAATTTGATTCATAACGTCTGATGAAGAAACATCTGCTCCTTGACCTTTCAAGTAGTTTGTCATCCAAGTAATTGATTGACTACCAAAGAAGATATTTGTCGCAGCAACCGCACCGAAGAACAATACAAATGAACCTAAGAACTCATTCAAGAAACCATTAATGGTTGCTCCCAAACGAGTTTTTTCACTGTTATCATCAACGTTGTCGATAGTTGAGAAAGTTCCAAGAATAGCATTTGGATTTTGTGTTTTAAGATAGTATGGACGATAAACCATAACGATTAATAATTGTCCAAACATCGCACCTAATACTTGCGCAATAATGTATTGAGCAACGTGTGCCCAAGGAAAAAGTCCTGAGGCTGCAAGTCCAAGTGTGAAAGCTGGGTTGATTTGTGAAGTAATATTACCAAAAGCAACTGCTGGCAACATTACGCCAAGTCCGTAACCCCAACCAATAATCATCCAAGATTGTGCGTGAGCTTTTGTACCTTTAAGTTCAACGTTAGCAACCGCACCATTACCCATAATAATGAGTAGGGCAGTTCCAACAAATTCAGTGATATATTTCACTGTCCATGTAACATCCATTTTTTATGGAACCCTCCAAAATTTGATTTTAATATAATAACCTCAGCTATTATACCAGAAAAGCACGTTTGCTTCAAATATTCATTGAAAATAGCGCGTCTTTAGTCTGATTAATCACTGAAAATATGCTATAATTAAAAGAATTATCATGTTTATTACGGAGGATTTAAAATGCGCTTTAACCATTTTTCAATTGTTGACAAAAATTTTGATGAACAATTAGCAGAACTTGATCAGCTTGGTTTTCGTTGGTCTGTTTTTTGGGATGAAAAGAAAATCTTAAAAGATTTTCTCATTCAAAGTCCTAGTGATATGACGGATCTACAAGCAACTGCTGAATTAGATGTCATTGAATTTTTAAAATCCTCTATAGAATTAGATTGGGAAATTTTCTGGAATATTGCTTTGCAACTTCTTGATTTTGTACCAAACTTTGATTTTGAGATTGGCAAAGCTTTTGAGTATGCAAAAAATAGCAACCTCCCTCAAATCGAAGCAGAAATGACCACAGAAAATATCATTTCTGCTTTCTACTACCTCCTTTGTACGCGTCGAAAAAATGGAATGATTTTAGTTGAACATTGGGTATCAGAGGGACTTCTTCCTTTAGATAATCATTATCATTTTTTCAATGACAAATCGTTGGCAACCTTTGATTCTTCACTTCTTGAACGTGAAGTCCTTTGGGTTGAAAGTCCAGTCGATAGTGAACAACGGGGTGAAAATGATTTGATAAAAATTCAAATCATTCGTCCAAAAAGTACCGAAAAACTTCCAGTGGTAATGACGGCGAGTCCTTATCATTTAGGGATTAATGATAAAGCAAATGATTTAGCCTTACACGATATGAATGTAGAACTTGAAGAAAAAACCAGTCACGAAATTCATGTTGAACAAAAGCTCCCGCAAAAATTATCAGCGAAAGCAAAGGAACTTCCGATTGTTGACAAAGCTCCTTATCGTTTTACTCATGGTTGGACTTATTCTTTAAATGACTATTTCTTAACTCGAGGATTTGCCTCTATCTATGTGGCCGGTGTTGGGACGCGTTCTTCTGACGGCTTTCAAACCTCAGGTGATTACCAACAAATTTATAGTATGACAGCTGTCATTGACTGGTTGAATGGTCGAGCTCGTGCTTACACTTCTCGTAAAAAGACACATGAAATTAAAGCCTCTTGGGCAAATGGTAAAGTGGCTATGACTGGAAAATCTTATCTGGGAACCATGGCTTATGGAGCCGCTACTACTGGAGTTGAAGGTCTAGAGGTTATCTTAGCAGAAGCTGGAATTTCTTCTTGGTATAATTATTACCGTGAAAATGGCCTTGTCCGCTCTCCTGGCGGTTTTCCTGGTGAAGATTTAGATGTTCTTGCTGCGCTCACTTATTCACGTAATCTTGATGGTGCTGATTTCTTAAAAGGTAATGCTGAATACGAAAAACGATTGGCAGAAATGACTGCTGCTTTAGACCGCAAATCTGGTGATTACAATCAATTTTGGCATGACCGAAATTATCTGATAAATACTGACAAAGTTAAGGCTGATGTCTTAATTGTTCATGGACTACAAGATTGGAATGTTACACCAGAGCAAGCCTATAATTTCTGGAAAGCTCTGCCAGAAGGTCATGCTAAACATGCCTTTTTACACCGTGGGGCTCATATTTATATGAATTCTTGGCAGTCCATTGATTTTTCTGAAACGATTAATGCTTACTTTGTCGCAAAATTACTGGATAGAGATTTAAATTTAAATCTCCCACCTGTTATTTTACAGGAAAATTCTAAAGACCAAGTATGGACGATGATGAATGATTTTGGTGCCAATACCCAAATCAAACTCCCTCTTGGTAAAACGGCCGTTTCTTTTGCTCAATTCGACAATCATTATGACGATGAGACTTTCAAAAAGTATTCTAAAGATTTCAATGTCTTTAAAAAAGACTTATTTGAAAACAAAGCCAATGAAGCTGTCATTGATTTAGAACTTCCGTCAATGCTGACAATTAATGGCCCAGTTGAGCTTGAACTCAGACTAAAATTAAATGACACGAAAGGCTTCTTGTCTGCTCAAATTCTTGATTTTGGTCAGAAAAAACGTTTGGAAGATAAAGCCAGAGTGAAAGATTTTAAAGTGCTTGACCGTGGGCGAAATTTCATGTTAGACGACTTAGTTGAACTCCCACTTGTTGAGAGCCCTTATCAGTTAATCACTAAAGGCTTTACTAATCTCCAAAATCAAAATTTACTGACAGTCAGTGATTTAAAGGCTGACGAATGGTTTACAATAAAATTTGAACTACAGCCAACCATTTATCATTTAGAAAAAGCTGACAAGCTTCGGGTCATTCTCTATAGTACTGACTTTGAACATACGGTTCGTGATAATCGTAAAGTAACTTACGAGATTGATTTATCTCAATCTAAACTCATTATTCCTATTGAAAGTGTGAAAAATTAATATGGCAATTATTGGAATTCTTGGAACTCCTTACAACACAGTTGAACGTTCTCCTTTTTGGTGGAACAAAGTAAGCTATACACGTCAATCTTTTATTGATGTTTTCCAGGAATTAGGTCACACTGTGATTGTTCCTCCTGTTGACAAAACCGAAAATATAAAAAATTATCTGCCATTGGTCGATAAAATTGTACTGACTGGTGGTGCTGATGTCAGTCCTTATCTCTATGGTGAGGAACCTCATGCTCAATTAGGAACGACTGACCCAATTCGTGACCGGTTTTTGAGCTTGCCGCAATTAAAGCTGCTCTAGAAGCGAATAAACCTATTCTTGGTGTATGTCGTGGCCTACAATTGCTCAATGTTTATTTTGGAGGAACTCTTTATCAAGACTTGAGACTAACTTCAAGTCAGATAAAGCATCTCCAAAGTCCAACTCCCCAAGAAGTTCCAACACATCACATTAGCGTCGAAAAAGAAAGTTCTTTAGGTTTTTTACCTGAAAATTACATGGTCAATTCTTTCCATCATCAAGTCATTAAGGATTTGGGTCAGGGCTTGCAGGCCATTGCTCATGGAAACGATGGCTTAGTTGAAGCGATTGAAAATAAAGAAAAACATGTGCTGGCTGTTCAATGGCATCCAGAATGTACTTGGTAAACTGAGAATTTTGATAAGAAAATCTTTGAAATCTTCGCTAACGGAGACATCTAAAAGATATAAAACCATCATAAATCTTTTTTATGGTGGTTTTTTTAAGTTTATGTTAATATTATCTCTATATTAAAAGTCTGCTGACCAACAACCAAATTTCTAATTTAATAATAAAGGTCAGCTGACAAAATTTCTGAGGAGAAATTGATATGAAAAAAATAAAATTATTGACTCTTGCAACACTTGGAATTGCCTCAATTGGCTTACTTGCTGCTTGCTCGTCAAAAGATAATTCATCTTCTAAATCAACAGATAAAGTGACAACAGTAACCGTTGCAACTTCTGCCGCTTCTGTGCCTTATGAATACAGCGAAAATGGTAAAATGACTGGTTTTGAATATGATATTTTAAAAGCAGCTGACAAGGACATGAAAGATTATAAATTCGAGTTCAAAGTCTACGAAGATAGTGCGATTTTGGCTGCTTTAGATGGTGGTCGCGCACAAATTGCGGCAAATAATTTTGGTAAAACTAAAGCTCGTTCTGAAAAATATCTCTTTAGTTATCCTGTTCGTCAAGGAATTGATGCTATTTTCTCAACTTCTAAAGAAAACATCACTAAAATTTCCCAACTTGCTGGCAAAACAACAGAAATTCCTGCTGGAACAAACTATGGTGATATGTTTGAAAGTTGGAATAAAAACCATCCCGACAAAAAAATTGATGTTAAATATAGCCAACGTCCTTTAGCTGACCGTCTATCTGCGATTGCTAGTGGACAAATTGATTTCTTATTTGCCTCTAAAGCACCAGCAGAAAATTTAATCAGACAACATGCAATTACAGGTTTGGTTGATACTGTTCCCACAGACTTGAACAAACAATCTGAGTTTAAAACTTATGATTACTTTATCCTTGATAACAGTCAAACCAAATTACAAAAAGATTTGAATGCAGAGCTCAAAAAACTCTATGAAAACGGAACGCTAAAAGAACTCTCAGAAAAATATTTCCATGACAGCCATATTCCAGCTGCTGACCAATTCAAATAAAAAAAACTCGTCATTGACGAGTTTTTTATTTTACTGACAGATATTTCTTGTGTGACATTCACTCATAAAACAAAACTGTCAGTAACTTTTATTTCACTTCATTTTGAAATAAATCATTCAAACCTTCGCCCATAGTAGGGTGAGTAAAAATTTGGTCACGTAAAACTTGATAAGGAGTATGCATTTTCATCGCCAAACTTACAAGATTGATGACTTCATGAGAATCTTCATGATATAAAGTTGCGCCAAGAATTTCATCCGTGTTAGGGTCAACTAATGCTTTAAGTAATCCTCGAGTATCTTGAACAACTTTGGCTTTAACAATTGGTACCGCAGCCATCTTAAATAAACGATAATTAACTCCAGCTTCTTTTGCTTGTTTTTCATCTAAGCCAATCCGAGATAAGGTTGGGCTGATAAAAACTGAATAAGGCACAAGTTTCCTGTCACTTAACTTACGTGAATGGTCGCCAAATAATTGATTATTGACAATCCGAAAATCATCTGTCGAAAGATAGTAGAATTGTCCTCCACCCCGAACATCACCCAGTGCCCAGATATTTTGAGCAGTCGTTTTTAAATCATCATCGACTTTAATACAACCATTTTCTGAAAGTTCAACATCGGCTTTCTCCAAATCAAGGTCTTTAATATTCGGCCGACGTCCAGTAGCTATTAATATTTTATCAGCTGGATAAACCTTCCCTCCTGCGAAAACCTCACTGTCAGTAATTCTTTCAATTTCTACTCCAAGTTGAATTTCAACTCCAGCAGCAACTAAATCTTTGTAAATCTCATTTGAGATATCTTCATCTTCTTTAGGTAAAAAAGTAGCATGTGGCTCTAAAATAGTCACTTCAGATCCAAATTTGTTAAACATTCCAGCAAATTCTAATCCGATATAACCGGCTCCGATGATGACTAATTTCTTAGGAAGTTCAGAAAGTTCCATCGCTCCCTCAGAAGTGACAACATTTTTAGCTTCATGAATTCCTTCAATTTCTGGGATAATCGGTGTCGCTCCAGTATTTATGAAGATTCTCTCTCCAATGACCTGAGTGACATTCTCACCATTGACCACCTCAACAGTTTTAGAATTAATAAAACGAGCTAGGCCATCCATAACATAAACAAGGGCTTCATCTGCTGCTCCATGATAAGCAGCATTATGTAGAATCTCACGAACCTTATATTTTGTTGTCATTGCTTCTGAAAAATTCATGTTTTTTTGACCAGCAACAATCAAAGTTTTAGACGGAGCACAACCAACATTCGGACAAGTCCCACCATACATTGCTTGGTCACGCTCAATAATTAAAGCTTCTTCTCCATTTTTCGATAATGATTTCGCCAAAGCACGTCCGGCTTTCCCAAATCCAATGATTATATTTTTAAAATGTCTTGTTTCCATCTTCTTCTCTCTGCCTCCCTTTTCTTTATGCTTCTATTCTATAACTTTTGAAGGTCTGTGTGGTTCATCATGACTTAATAAAAAAACGCCACAAGGCGTCTTTTTATTATTTTATTTATTTAAAGCGGCATCCAAGTGAGCCAATACCTTTTCTTTTCCAAGAAGAGCAATCGTTTCTGGTAATTCTGGACCGTGCATTGAGCCTGAAGCTGCAATACGGATTGGCATCCAGAGCATTTTACCTTTCACGCCTGTTTCTTTTTGAGTGGCTTTAAAGAGTGGGAAAATATTCTCAACCGTAAAGTCACTTTCAGGAAGTTCAGCCAATTTTGCACGGAAAGTGCTCAATGCAAGTGGTGTTGTTTCAGCAGCTAACATTTCGCGTGCTTCATCAGTCAATTCTGGGAAATCTCCGTAGAAAAGGTCTGTTAATTCAACAATCTCATCTGCTGATTTCATTTGTGGTTGATAAAGTTTAACCAATTCTTGCGCACGTTCATCAAAGCGATTAGCGGCAAGAAGGAATGGTTTTGTCAATTCAAAAACTTTCGCAAAATCGGCATTTTTGATGTATTCATTGTCCATCCAGTCCAATTTCTTTTGGTCAAAGGCTGCTGGTGATTTAGACAAACGATTTTCGTCAAAAAGTTCAATCAATTCTTCACGAGAGAAAATTTCTTTTTCTCCACCAGGATTCCAACCCAAAAGTGCAATAAAGTTGAAAATGGCATCAGACATGTAGCCTTTTTTACGGTAGTCTTCGATAAATTGGAGTGTGTTTGTGTCACGTTTTGACAATTTTTTCCCTGTTTCAGAATTAATAATCAAAGTCATGTGACCAAATTGTGGCGCTTCCCAACCTAAAGCATCATAAACAACCAATTGTTTTGGCGTATTGGCAATATGGTCGTCTCCGCGAATGACATGTGAAATTTGCATATCGTGGTCATCAACAACAACAGCAAAGTTGTAAGTTGGGTAACCATCACGTTTTTGGATAACCCAATCGCCACCGATATTGCCACCTTCAAATTCAATTTCACCTTTAACGATGTCATTCCATTTATAAATGGCTTTTTCGTCAACAGAGATACGAACGACAGGTTCAATATTTTGTGCTTTACGTTCAGCAATATAAGCTGCTTTTTCGTCATCGCTCATGCCAGCATATTCATTGATATAATGTGGGGGAATTCCTGCTGCTTCTTGTTTAGCATGGTCAGCTTCTAGTTCTTCAGGAGTTTTGTAAGAATAATAAGCTTTACCCTCAGCTAACAATTGGTCAATATATTTTTGATACAAAGGCAAGCGTTCTGATTGACGATAATTTTCGTGTGTTTCAGGGCTTTCATCCCAATCCATTCCCAACCAACGAAGGTTTTCAAGTTGTGAACGTTCACCATCTTCAACATGGCGTTCACGGTCTGTATCTTCAATACGGATGATGAAATCTCCCCCGTGATGACGGGCAAAAAGATAGTTAAAAAGGGCTGTACGGGCGTTCCCGATATGCAAAAGTCCTGTTGGTGATGGTGCGTAACGGACGCGGATTTTTTTGTTCATTTTAATCCAATTCTCCTCATTGATTTCTTCACTTCTTTTTTATCAGAAATGAATCTTTATTGGTTTTAAATAGTAATTACTACTCTAACAATCACATCTATTTTACCACAAATTAAAGAAGCTTGCGTCAGTGAAATTTATCTAATCTTTAATTTGAAGAAAACGTCCCTGCCAAAGATGATTTTCGTAATAATCAATCATTTCTCTTGCTGTCAGCCAATGATTATCAAAAGTTGAACTTGCCCTTTTTTGCATAAAATTTCGATAGCCCAAACCATGGGCAAAAACGACCGTTGTATTCACGCAAAATTCAGTTTGTGCCCCGCAAAATTCAATCGCTTTTACTGACAGCTTTTCCAAAAGCATTTGCAGTTTAGTTTGATAGAATCCATTAGCATGTGTTTTTTCCACATAGCTGTCAGTAGATTCCGTCAGTAATTCTGGAAGAAGTTGCCAACCCTCGCTTTCTTTTATCAGTTCATCATCATGATGTTGGATAAAGATAATTGGCTTTTTCTCCTTTCGATAAATAAGAATGCGTTGATTAATTTGCTCAATGAATTCATTTCGCCGATAAATGCCGTCACATACCCCATTTTGCGTATCAATCACAATTAAGACATCACTTGTTTTCATTGTTTATCCTTTCAAGAATTGGTCAGCTGTCAGTACTTGCGCAAAATTTTGTAAGGCTGAAAGAAAACTAATCTGAACATTTTCTGCCAAAACTTTTTTATTTTCAAAAATCAAATCTTTTGTTGCTGTTGCATCCGAAATCAATACTGGCTGAAAACCGAGTTCTTTTGCCGCTCGAGTTGTTGAATCAACACACATTTGTGTCATCATTCCGCAGATGACCAGCTGCTCAATCTCTATTTTTTTTAGTGTTTCAAGTAACTCTGTCTCTAAAAAGCTATTAGGAAAATGTTTTTCAATGATAATTGACTGCTCCTGCAGCTTGAGATTTGGGTGTAATTCACAGCCAATTGTCCCTGCTTCAAAAAAATCTGCATTCAGCTGATGCTTGATGTGTTGAATATAAATGATTGGCTTTTGTTCAGACAAAAAGCTGTTTTCCAGTTGATTGACCTTTAGCAAAGCCTTGTCAGCTTCATGCAACTCATTTTTGCCTTCTGGAAAATAATCATTTTGAATATCGATTATAAGTAATGCTTGTTTCATTTTCGTCCTCTTTTTTAAGTTACTGAACAGTTTGTTAATAATTATTTCTCTGACAGAGTCGCTCACTCTATGTTAAAATTAGTATAACTCAAATTTAAGAAAAAGGAAATGGCTGTTTTTGCAAGATGGCCTTGTGATTTTTACATGACCTTTCAACATCTTTCAATCGAAAATATGCAGCTTTTTGTGACTGTTGCAGACAATAGCTCTATTTCACGTGCGGCCGAACAACTTTTTATTGACGCGTCTTCTGTTAGTCGCAAGATATCTCTCATTGAAGAAGAACTTTCCAATCAATTATTTATTCGCTCAAATCAAGGGGTTGCCCTAACAGATACTGGAATTCTCTTCTACAATTTTTGCCAGGAAACACTGAAAAATCTGTCAGAACTTTTTGAACATCTGTCAGTAAACCCTAGTCTCTCTCAACTAAAAATAGGAACTTATGATTCCGTCAGTGTAGGTCTTTATAAAGATTTTTTTAGTGAAAATTTTTCAAAACTCGGAGCAGTTAAAATTTCTAACCAGATTGATAATTTAATCCAATCATTCAATAATAATCAATTAAATACTTTGATAATTGACGACGAATTTTCAAAATTTCTGACAGGAAATTTCTACGAAAAATCCTTAGCCAAAGAAGCATTTTATCTCGTCAGTCATCAAAAGTTTGCTAATAGTTTTGACAGTAAAAATTGGAAACAGCTTGAATTATTTTTAAATCCCAAAAGCTGTCCCATTCACCAAAAATTATTAGCCTTATGCCCTAAAGAGAACTTGCCCAAAATTCATGAAATAGAATATACTGCTTCTGCTCTTTCATTTTTGGTTTCTTCAAACCAAGCGACCATCTTACAAAGCAGTCTAAAAAAATATTCATCAGAAAATTTTTATTTTCAAAAACTTCCAGAAAATTTCAATCGTAACCTTGTTATATTATCAAGAACCTTGTCTGACCAAGAATTATTTTTAAGAAAAAATAACACTCAATAGAATGTTATCCTTGTAGTAATCTTTTTATTTCTCTAGTTGAGAGAATCCTCTTCAATAAATGAGTAACCAATGGCTTTTGTCGCCACAAAGGTAACTAAAGCAGCAATTATTAAGGACATCGTTGTATCTGACAAGAAATGTGCCCCAATTCGGACACGAGCAGCCATCATTAAAAGAGTGAAAATCAAGCCACTGTAAGCCAAAATCTTTTGGCCTTTAAGATTTTTTCTGTCAGCAAAAAATGGTAAAAAGAGTGCTGCTGCCGCTGCAATCGTATGTCCTGACGGGAATGACTGATGTCCTGTTGCACCATTTAAATGCCAGAAATTAGTGAATGTTCCTTTAGTAGAAGACACAATTTCTTTGATCTCATAAGGACGAAAACGCCCCCAGTTAACTTTCATGGTATTGACAATCGAGTTACTGACATAAACGACCGCAATTCCAGCAATAGCCACAATAATCAATTGACTCAACTCCTCATAAGTTTTTTTGCTTAGCCATTTATAAATTAAAAATGTCCCAATGACCAAGATAATAAATGTAAAAAGTGCTTCAAGACCGAAAGAATAAGTCGCTGTGGCGCCGATACTATTATTTGCCGCACCGAGCGCTTGATGAGTTTTGATATTATTGAGTGTCGTCACACCATAAAACATCCAGCCATCAACCCAACCCCAAGCTGACCAATAGGAAAAACCCAGAGCCGATAATGACAAAATCTATTTGCTAATTTGATTTTTTTGACGCAAACCGTAAATAAAGATAATTTCCGCTGAAATAAAAGGGATAAGTGATGACGGAAACATTCCAAAAATCTGAAAAATATTACCAAAAATTGAATTTTGATTCAGGACCGCTTTTGAAATTTGCAAATCCCCAAAAGATGCAATAATTAATAAAAGAGCTGAAATTCCAATTAAAATGCTTAGGAATTTTTTCCCGCTTGTGTTCATAAAACCTCCAATAAGTTGATTACTACCCTTTTATTTTATCCCATTCTCAAACCCCCAATGTAAATCTTTGGTAAATTTTCCGTAAACCCTTTGTTAATCACTTCTTTTTATTTATAAGGCCAAACTATATAATCTTTTAATGACAAATGGTAGTTTTGGATTTTCCTTCTGGATAGTCTATGTTAGAATTAAATATATGAATGAAATTACTTATAATCAAATTATGCCAAATGATATAGATGATGTCATCCGTATTGAAAGACTCACTTTCTCAGAAAATGAAGCTCTGTCAGTTGAGTCAATGCTTGAAAGAATTAACTTAATTCCTGACACCTTTATCGCTGCAAGAAATAGTGAAGGAACTATCGTCGGTTACGTTTCTGGCCCAGTTACAGAAGGCCGCTATTTAGACGATGAATCTTTTGAACGGACTGACGCCAACCCTGAACAAGGTGGTTTTCAAAAAATCATCAGTTTGACCGTCGACCCCGATTATCAAGGCTTAGGAATTGCAACAAATTTACTTCTTTTACTTGAAAAAGAAGCGAGAGCTAAAAAACGTTTAGGAATTAGCTTAACTTGTCATGATTACTTAGTTCCCTACTATGAAAAACATGGTTTTACTGATGAAGGGCTTTCAGAGTCAACATTCGGTGGCGAAACCTGGTACAACATGGTCATGGAATTTTAAAATAAAAAAGTTACTGATAGGATTTTGTCAGTAACTTTTTTTATAAGCACCTTTCAAACTTACTGACAGTTTTGTTAGTAAGTTTTTTTATTACTTTTGAGCAAAATAATCATTCAATTCTTGCCGATATGTTTCTCGCCAATCTTGTTTATTTTCACTTAATAATTCGTCAGCAAAAGCCGAACTATCTTCACCTAAAACTTCTGCTAGGGTCCGTCCGTCAATGACAGCCAACTCAAACAATTCGATAATATCGGTAAAAATATGCCAATCTGTTTCCCCCATATTAAACATATACTTTTGAATAGCCTTATAAGCTAGATAAAAATCCTTAGGTAAATTTTTTGCCCGATTTTCCATAGCTTGCCATTCTCGTTTTTCCTTTAAGACGTCACTAATTTTCTCTAAAATCATTTTTTCACCGCCCTATTAAGTTTCACTTTTTGCTTCTTTTCCCAACCCTTATCATCAATCATCTCATCAATAAAGGCCGCAACATCTGTCCCAATTAAATCTGTCAGCTTTCTTTTTTGTCCCTTCGCCTCTTCAAGCAAATCCAAAAGTTGATTAAAAATAAATTTAAAATCGCTCCATTTGCTTGCTCCAGAAATCCAAACATATCTCTTTAATTCACAATAATCTTTATAGTAATCTGGGCCAAGATTTTTAGCTCGCTCTTCAAATTCCCGAAATTCTCGTTTTTCCTCAAGGCCAATCATTCTATCAACAATATTTCTTTGTCTAGTCATCATTTTCTCCTTGCTCTGTCGTAAATTTTGTTTTATCTCTTAAAATCTCTAATTTTTCTGAGATAAACATCCATTTTTCCCAAAAATTTTGGCGTTCGGTTTGACCAGCCTCATTCAACCGATACCATTTACGGGGTGGTCCTATTGTTGAGGGTTTTTTAGTGACCTCAAGCCATTCTCTTTTTTCTAAACGCATGGTAATTGTATAAACAGTTCCTTCTACAACATCCTCAAAGCCAAGCTTCCGTAATTTTTGAGTAATTTCATAACCATAAGTTTCTCCTTGACCAATGATTTCTAAAACACACCCTTCAAGAACTCCTTTCAGCAATTCTGTTATTTCTTTCATTTTATCTCCAGCTATATTGTATTACTTATTACAGCTATATAGTACTACTATATAGCAAAATTGTCAAGCGCTTCAATATTTTGGCAATGAAAAAAACTGCATAAAAGCAGCTTTTCTATTCTTATTTTTCAAACTCAATTACTTTCATCTGCCCCTTAAAATTTTCATAGAGCACCGATTCAATGGTCAAACGAATAATGGACATATTCTCAGCGTTCTCATGAAGAGACAGAATTAGAGGTTCTTCCTTAATAAGCTTCTGGGCTGCCTCTCCCTCAAAAACTTCAGACTTCACTCGATTCGAAGATAAACGTCCTCCATTTTCTAAGGAGTCAAACCAAGTTGTAAAACTTACTAATGGATTCTTTTTTAAGTCATAAATCTTTGATGCTTTTTTATCTGAAACCATATATAAAACATTCTCATTTTTTTGGGCTTGAATAAAACTCATAATTGTAGTTGAACTTTTTAAGCTCTCGTCAGTAACACTCAATGCAAGATAACCTGGAAAACCTTTCAGAAGATAAGCCAGTTCATTTGTCGATGCATTTGTACCAACAACTTTAGCTTTTCGATTACTTTTAAAAATAGTCAACAGAACAAGAGGTAAGGTTAGAAAGATATAAGCAACCAAAAGCCCCAAAGCAAACCTTAACCAAAAATTACCAAAATTCCTTTCTAATATCAAAGCAAAAATCACAAGAGAAACAAAAAAAATCACGAATAACTGAACAAACCTTTTTAAATACATCATTAACTCCTAAACACACAATTAAGATAAAAGCCGATAAATTATCGGCTTTCCTTTTTATTTTTTAACCAAATCAGCAAAAATCATTCGACCAGCACTTGTTTGTAAAACCTTAGCAACTTCTACAGTCACTGTTTTATCAATCAATTTTGCAGTATCTTCAATAACAATCATCGTACCGTCTGGCAGATAGGCTACTTCCTTGTTGACGTTCAGAACCTGCACGAATAATTTGAACATTAATACGTTCTCCCACAACAAGTTGTGTTTTCACAGCATTTGCAAGGTCATTAATATTAAGAACTTGAACCCCTTGAATCTCAGCAACTTTGTTAAGATTAAAATCATTCGTCACTAATTTTGAACCAGTGGAACTTGCATATTTAAGTAATTTAGTATCAACTTCACGAACATCTGTAAAGTCAACTTGAGAAATTTCAACTTGATCAAATTTAGTCAATTCATTTACCAAATCTAATCCCCGACGTCCTTTAGCTCTCTTCAAAGGATCTGAACTATCTGAAATTAACTGTAATTCTAAAATCACAAAATTAGGAACAATAATCTTATCTGAAATAAATCCCGTTTTTATCACATCCAAAATTCGACCATCAATAATTGAACTTGTATCCAACAAAATACTGTGGTCAACTTTTGCTTCATTAACCGTTTCATCAGCAACTTCTACAGCTTCTGTTGCCATGACCTCCCGACGTTTACGAAAGAGCACTTTAGCAATTTCATCTCCACGACGGTCAAATAAAACATAACCTAAGTAAATCATGACCAATACAAGTATAAATGAAATAATATTACTCAAAATAGGAACATTTAAAAATCTTAATGGAATACTTCCAATAACTCCAACTAGAAGCCCAAGAACAATCCCAATAATATTAAAGACCATTTTTGACATATTCATTTTTGAAATTCTAGAATCTATTTTTTTCAACCCATTAAGCATTGAACCGGCAAATATAAATGAAAGAATAATAAAAATAATTGCACCAATCACACCGTCAACAGCTTCGTTTTGTAAAATTCCTTTGTCCCAACCAAATACCTTTAAAATGGACGGTACAACAGCAACACCTAGCGATGCTCCGATGACAGTCATAACGAGATGAATAATCCAACGACGCATATCTTTTCCTCCTTTTAGAAAATGGATAGGCTTACAATAAAGCCCTGTGTCAATTATACCACACGCTCCTTTAATATTGCTTATCCAAACACAAGAAATCTAGTTGATTTCTCATGCTATATTTATTATTTTATAACTTAATTACTTTAATAGCGACAATTTAATTTTTATTTTTGATAATAAATTTTATCATTTTAAATAAATAACATTGAAAAAGCATTGTGCTATAATGACTTTATCTTCTATAGATTATGAAGGAAATAATTATGATTAAATCCACTACTAACTCTAAAGAAAGTCTGCTCGTTGCTTTATTGCTCGCAATGAACACTGGCTTTGTTGATGCCTTTACTTTTTTCCATTTTGATGGCCGTTTTGCTAGCTTGCAAACAGGAAATCTAATACAAACCGGAATTAATTTAGCACATGGAAACTTTGAAAAAGCTTCTCAATTTATCATTCCCATCCTTTTCTTTGCCCTAGGAGCCCTTTTTAAAACATTATTTACCAAATATAAGAACAAGAATAACCACAGTGAAATTGGTCCACTCCTATTCATTCAAATGACTGGAATCCTTATCTTTTCCCTTTCATTTGCTACTTTTTTACACTTGTCGGCCTCAATTTTTGTTGGAATCCTTTCTTTTTTCATGGTAATACAAGGGGATACTTTTACAAAAGTGAGAGGACTTCCCTATGCCAATATCATGTCAACCGTGAATATTAAAGCTTTCGGAACCAATCTAGGCGAATATCTTGTTTCTAAAGAATCAAAATATTTAAGAAACTCGTTCATGTTTTTATCCCTTGCTCTATCTTTTGTTATCGGTGCCTTTGTTTCTTCTTTGGTCGGCTTCTGGTTGGGTAATTTTACCTTAGTGGGTTCTAGTGTTCTAATATTATTTGCCTATATACT
>NZ_BCVK01000057.1 GCF_001591705.1 Lactococcus cremoris subsp. cremoris NBRC 100676
GTAAAAAAAGCTGTCAGTAAATAACAGCCTTTTTTATTTAATAGCATCTTTGTCCAAATCGTAGAAACCATGTGATAAAGTACGACCCGCTGGGTGTATTTTTCGGATTTCTTCATCAAGTTGGAAAGCTTTGAGCTCTGTAAACTCGCCCTTTTCAATCAAGTTTTTAGCCTCGACAAACAGTTTGGTTACAGCAACAAAATCTTCACCACGTGTAAAAATTCCATCCAATTTCCAATGATCATAGCCCATTGCCACCAAATCTGAAAGTTCAGTCATCATATCTAAATCATCATTAGCAAAAATATGGGTCCCGTGATTGTCTTCAAAGATTGAATAATGAGTATCGACTTTCTTAGGTTCAGAAACAAAAAGATTTCGTTCTCTATCTTTCCCATTTTCTTCTGTCTTGATAAAATTATAATAATTCTGTACCAAAGGACGTTTGCTATGATGAATCACAGTAGCCCCGTAAACCAGTATTTCGCCTGGTACAGCTAATTCATCGGTCATATCCGCTAGTTCTTCTTTTGGTAATTCACGAGCAAGAACTGCTTCAATCGCTCCTTGATTGGCCCAAAAATTAACCTGACGGGCAGAAGCAACCATGGTTGAGGCATCATAAGTAAAAGGAAGCTCATATTTGTCACGTTGTAAAACAAAAATCACACCTGCATCACCTACTGCGATTCGGTCAGCTTTAATTTCCACTAAGAAATCTAAAAATTCTTTTATTTTTGCCATCATCTCTGTGTGCATCAAAGCATTGACTGCGACAGTCACTGTTTTTCCTGCTTCATGTGCAAGTTCTGTAATTTTTTGAATTTCTTCATTGGTCAACGCAGTTGGAACGCGTAAACCATAATTTTTTTCACCAATGTATAAACGGTCAACTCCAGCTTCGAGCAACGCTTTGGCTTGCTCCAAACTTTCTGCCGTAGAAGTAATAGTAATCATAGTGATAATTATATCATAATGTTCCCGCTCAGGTTTTTTCAAATTCATTCTCTGATAAAAATGATAAGTAAAAAGTATATTTATTCATTAAAAATTATAGATTAATTTTATTTTGATCATTTAGTAACAAAAGGGTAATTTCATTAAAGCTACAGCAACGTAAACCTTTGCTTTTTATACTATAATTAATTACATAATATCGGAAAGTGCTAGAAAACTATGGAATTAAAAAACCTCAAAGATTTTTACGAAAAACAAGAGTATTATGATTATAGCGAAACTCAAGGACGTGAACAAAGACAAGTTAATAAACGAATTGAAGAATTAAACTTCTTTGCAAATATTGCTGTTTTTTCAATTTTTCTCGTCTTTATCACTTATATTCTTGTAAGTTTGTTGACAAGTTGGATTGCTGTACCAGTTTCTTTTGTTCTTTCGCTTGTTCTTTATATTTCTGTAAAAAAAGGAATTGCTAAAGCAATTAAACTATTAATGAAATAAAAATAAAAGCTGTCTGATTGACAGCTTTTTTATTTTCTCCCCACTAGAATCTGGACATGAATTGTGGCCGTTTTTGGTGGGTTTTCTTTAGCAAATTTTTTTCTTTCATCAGAAACAGACCATTCCAAAGGGCTCATCAGTAAAAAATCATGACGCAAATTTTTCGGAATCTCGAATTGGTATTCAATTTCTTCTTGACTGGCATTAGGAAATTCTTCTCTAAAACGTTCAAGAACTGGCTGATTATTATAATCAACGGGAAGTTGATAAACTTCACGCAATTCTCGCAGATAATTTTTATCAGGAATAATTTTGATGACTAAACCACTTTCTGCTAATACACGGTGAAATTCTGCATAATTTGACGGAGTGAAGATATTCAAAATTACTGACAGGCTTTCATCAGCAAAAGGGAGATTAGTCAAGTCAGCTAAACTTAAAAAACTTTCCATCTCTAGTTCAGTCGCCATTTCAATCCCATCTTTAGCAATATCAAAAGCAAATTTTGCTCCATCTACCTTAAGGAGTTCCAAAAATGACCCTTCCCCAGTCCCAACATCAAGCAAATTTCCACTGACAAAATATTTTTGAATTTCTGTCAGTAAATGTTGATACATCCCAGCTTGAATCAGACGTCTGCGAGGCTCAAACATTTTTCGCGTGTAATGTTCTGTATCAGCTTTGGTTTGTAGAAAATTCACATAACCTTTCTTATTTAAATTATAGGTATGATTATTTTGACATTTCAAGGCATTGGTTTCCAATTGAAATTTTCCCTGACAAATTGGGCATCTTAGCACTTCTAAATTCTTCTCTAAAAATAAATAAGCTTTTTCGATTTTTTTTAACATAGTTCTATTTTATCACAGCTACCCATTAGAACCAAATAGAGGATAAAATACACGTTTTATACAATTATGCAATAAAAAACGACCCATTAGACCACAATATACATGTTTTTAAACGTAGTAAAAAACGTAAAAAAAACACGAACGTAGTAAAAAGCGTTAAAAAAATGAACAAATTTTTGTCAGGCAAGGGGCTGTATATCCACGATATACGGCTTTTAATTTTGCTGATTTTTTAGACGAACGTAAAAAAAATGTTGTGAGATTCCCACGGTTGAGCTATTCTATTTTTCTAAAATATTTACACCTATTTTTTATACATGTTTTTGATAAAAAACACGACTTCGATTAGTTGAGTTGGAGTATATAAAATACTTATGATTGGTGTCGCTACCTGATTCTTAAGTAAAAAATAGATTCAGGACTTTGTACACTTGGAAAAAGCTAAACTCACTCGGTTCTTTTTAAAAGTTTTGAAATACTTAAGAAGTGGGGGGGATACCTAACCGACAGCCACAGTTTACTGTCTGTGAGCTTTTAATATGTTTTGCGGTAAATTATATTCAATCAACATCACGCGCGTGCTGTGCTTGTTCTGTGGCTTTGTTTATAATCTCTTTTACTTGCTTAATGGCTGGGTTCGTGTGCTGTCTATCCTGTCAGTCCATGACTACAAAACACGCGCCACGTCTTCTTTGAAAGCAATGTATATTTTTTTAGCTCTCTTGATAGGTATTTCTATGCCTGCACTCTCTAACTCCATATCGACACGATACCACGTAAAACCGTTATAACCTTTATATCTTAACTCTATGACTCTTTTTTCTGATACTGTTAAAGTATTGTATAAAGTTCCTAAAAGTTCAAGTGTTCGCCTTAATTCTATCAGATCTTTATCTTCTTCCATGCGTTCTTTGTTTAATGTTTTCCCCTCTGGCTCTGCTGTTCCTTTATAAGCTGTTCTAATTCCTAAGTTGTCCTGTTTTACCCTGTATAGATAACGGCTCTCAATTGCTTTTATTTTGGCTTGTGTGCGTCCGTTGACATAATCGCTTATAATTCTGTCTGTTTTATCTTTCACGCTTCCCCCTCTCTGCTTGCTAAGATTCTAAGTTCTTCCTCTGTTAGATTCTCAAAAGGGTTACTAACTTTTAAACTCCCTTTGATATTAATGTCTTGGGCAAGTGGGTAACGTTTTAAGATTTCAGCACTCGCCCTAATAACTTGATTAGTATCAGGGCGTTTGTCTATGACGTCGCCCTCTGCTGTTATCGCTTGCTCTGTATGCTCTCCGCGGACTATCTGCGTTAATATGGCCAAAGTTTCCTCTGCGGTTGCTATGGCATTGTTTGAAATGTCTTTTAACTTGCTATCAATGTATTTTTTTAAGTCAGGTTTAGTCAGGTTTTCAGCTCCTATCGACTTCGCTGTTTTTTGGCTATACCCTGCATTAATAGCCGACTGCGTGGCGTTTCCTGTTTTTATATATTCATCACAAAATTTACGTTGTTTCGGTGTCATTGTTTTGCCTCGTTTCTGTTTATATGTCCTTTTGATTATAACAAAGTAAAAAGACAAGTTTTATAAGTTTTATAAGTTTTATATTTCCACATAACGTTAAAAAAGCCCAGTCATTGACTAGGCTCTTTTTGTTTATTCTTCTAACTCAAAGCCGATTAATTCCGCGATATTATCCAAAGCGTTGACATTCATATCTACTAAATCAGACAGTTTGATAATTGTGCCGTCTGTATATCTTGGGATATAGTTAGGGTCATCAGTAATCATTGAATCGTTAAGCGAGTATAAGTCTTGTACCTGTGCTTTGAGTGCAAGCTCTTGCGGTTTGTTCTCGCTCTCTGCTGAAAGGCTCATTTCATTCAATCCTAGCGCTTTAATTAAACGCTCGATACTATCCGTCAGCAAGTCCGCAAAAACTTGCGTATCATTGCCTGATATTTCATGAGGTGCAAAGGTCAGCTCTTGCATTTCCTCAATAATTGATTTTACTGTTTCCTGTGGTTCATACTCTTGCGGTTCTGTGTCGCTTTCGTTTGCATAGATTTCAATAGCTTCAAAATCCTGTTTGATGTTTTTTAATGCTTCTTGACTTGCTTGCTCGTCAATGCTATCGCTGTATTTTTCAATCAATAGTGCTTTAGCTTTGTTCAAGTGTTTTGTAATTTCGTTGTTCATTTTATTTTCTCCAATTTTCTATATATAGTTTTTTTATGTCAACAATTCAATTTGTTGGACAGCGTGCTTTTTTCATGTTTTTGTTTTCCTGTGATAATTTCTAGCTAGTAAGTGTTTTGACAGTAACATAGTAACAAAGTGCTACAAACGGCTTAACCATAGGGTTAAAGCTGTAACTTCTAACAGTAACGCGTTACCGATTTTCAGTAACGTTTTTTATTTTTTCTTGCGCAAATAGCCTTTAGCAACCTTTTTTTGTTTGTCGTCATCCCAATGAAAGAGCCGTCTAAAAAGCTCATATTCCTCCGCTCGGTGTAAATCAATGGCTCTATTAAAACCTGCGCTATTCGGTCTTTGCGTTGTTTTTATCCATTTTTCTTTAATGTGGTCAGGTAGTTTATTTTCAAACTCTCGCTTAGTAAATGGCTTAATACCCTCATCTTCACACCATGCTCGATATAAGGCACTTAGAAAAGTAGTCGGTAGAAAATCACTGACAAACTCATCAAATATATCATTTACAAATGCCAGTACATTGTCATTGCTGATTTTGAAGTCATCTAACAGCCCCTTTGTGGCTTTAGGTTCGTCAAATTTATCAAAATTAAGTGATAAGGCGATTTTAAGCACGTACTCCAAAACGTCTTTGCGTTTAATATAATCATCTTTAATTTTCCAATTGTCATTATCTGCGGTAAAAGACTTTTCAAAAGGCACGATGAGCAAACGTCTATAAGTTCCGTTCGACTTGTTTCTGAACTTAGGCAAGAAATTAGTCGATTGAATAACTAGCTTGTTAAATACTGCTAAAGTCGGTTGTTTTCCTTTTGCTTCAATCGGTACTGGGTCGCCAGTAACTACGCTGAAATAGTTCCCTGCATTGTCTAAGTAACTAACTTGGCTATCATCTCCAATAATGCAAGTTTTACCAACGACTTGAGAAAGGGCGAACCGTTCAGCAAATTGTTCAGCTTTGACACTTGCCACGTTCTCGCGTCCGATAAGGTTCATGATAAGGCTCTGAAATGTCCCTTTGCCGTCATTTCCTTTACCGACAAGCCAAACGCCTTTTCGATAAGAATAGTTTCCGTTGGTACTTGCTGAAATGACTTGCCATAACAATTTGACAAGCTCTTCATCTCCGCTCATTAAATCATTGAGCCAGTCGTCTATATTCCAGCCGTTAATATTAGGCGCTTTGGCTTTAGCGTTGTACTTGGTCGCAATCGTTGAAGTAAAGACATAACTAGGGCTAAATGGCTCTAATTGTTGCGTTTTCTTGTTGAAAATACCGTTCGCCACTGGGATAAGATGAGCTTCTGCGGTTTGTTGCTTAACCTCTGCTAAGGTTTCAAGTTTGAATAAGACTTCTTTTGACCGTGCTTGACTATAAGACGGCTCTAGCCAATAAATGAGCCGATGAAAGAAGTTTTCATTTGTTTCATATATTCCTAGTTCATGATTGTAAATGCCTAACAGTCCGCTTTGGTGGTCTAGTTTGATGACTTTGAGCGTCTTATAGATGATTCTTGCTGTTTCTAAAGGGCTTAATGATTTCGGTGGCTTTCCGTCCTCTTTAGGTGTGCTTAAAAATAAGTTACGGTGTTCAAAGAATAGCTTTCTAACCGCTCTAAGCGTTTGAGTGTTTGCTTTGACATAGTCAGGGCTATTAATGATTTCTTTTTCTTGTTCTAGCCAGTCTTTCAAACTGTCTTGATAACCTGCGACATCAACGACTTTTTTGCCGTCTTGGCCATAATCTGTGAAGTCCTCTATTTTAGGTTTCGGACTTCTTACGTTTTCCTGTGGCGTTTCTGCCACAAGTTTATCTAATTGGTCTGTCATGACTTCCTTTCTATTTCATCTTGAATACACTTTTCCAAATAGTTGCCAGCTCGTCATCAGGTAAGGGCGGACTGGTTCGATTGTTAAAGGTTCGCAATAAGTCCATACAGCTATTATTATCAATGCCTATTTTTCTCCAGTAGTGAAGAATACGGTTCGTGTCATTGTTTCGGTTGCCTTTTCGTGCGCCTTGGTTGAATAGCTCCCACATTTCAGCGCCATAAGTTCGGCTACTTGTGCCAGTTGTTGCGCGTGCCTGCGGTCGTTGTATCATTTCAAGTAACCAGTCAGGGCAATCGCAAAGACTATCGAAAGTTAAGGGCTTATTGGTTTCGGTATCATTCAAAGGGATATAATCGCCGTCTGTGCGTTTGCTTGGGTAGATGGGTGTAAAGTGTGTTTTTATCTCCACGCCGTCCGCTAGTTCATTGACAATCGGCTGATTAAATAGCTCTTTCGGAACTTTAAAGAAAACGTGTAAGCCGTTGCCTGTGGGTGTCTTCTCGACATAGGTACTTAATATTTCGCCCTCGCTGTGTTCATTCCACAATCGACTGAATACAGTTCTGCCGTTCTGTCCGTTTTGGTGCTGGTCTAAGTCAATACAAATCAAACCGCTATTCCTAAGATTAATCATGATGTTGCGGTTCGGTATTTCATCAAACCACGCGCTCACTGTGATTTCGTCAAGACTTCCTGAAGAACTCCCCTTTATAATTGCCCTTTCGCTTTTTCCAGCAGGAAAACCAGCGATAACAGAAAAACCGCGATTAATACAGTTTAGGGCTTGTTCTTTGGGTGTCAATAGTCAACCTCCTCAAAGAGTTGGTCAATCCAATCAAGTTCTGCAAGGGTGTAGCCGTTGACTGCATTATTAATCGCAATGCCTGTCCGTTGTTTTTTGATAATGCCAGCTCTGCGCTCGTCTTCATTAGTTGGGATAAAATAACCGTTATCAATTGAACCAATGGCGCAACCTTGCTTATGGAGGTACTCAATGCGACCTTGTAAGGTACGAAAATCAATGTTAAGGTTTTGTGCTAAATTTCTACCTTTGACAGCTCGGTCAATTCCTCTATGTTCAGCAAGAAATTTAATAATGTTTTGGTCAATTTTCTGTAATTCGCTTAATTTCATTTTTTAGTTTCCTTTATTTGTAATTTCATGATAGCCAGTTGCTTACCTAAAATCGGCACTGATTGCGTGCATAAGTTGCTTTTCACTCCGCTGGGTAAGATTATGCCTGTACTCTCCTCAAACTGCTGTATGAGGTCGTATTTGACCGCTCGTGCATTGTTAATCATCTTAAACGGGTGTTTACCTGCTTGTCTAAAACTATTCCGTCCGTACCGTTTTATAGTCGTGTAGCCTTGGTGGTGTTCAATCATTTCGCTACCTCATCAAATAAGCTGATTTCTCCGCCCTCTTTTTCGCCCTCAAATCGGATACCGTGCTTATATTTACGAACTTTAAAAGAATAATCAACTGTGCCTGTGTTTGCATTCAATGGGTCTAATTTCTCAATCTGCTTGTCTGTAAGTTCTGTATGATAGACTTGTAAACTTCGCATACCTACGCTATCAATACCAGCCACATAGGGACAAACTCTAATAATATTTGTCATTTTCTCAATCCTCTAATAAAATTTGCCTTGCCTGACAAGTTGCTATGTATCTATGATGATGAACTTGCATATATCATCAATCAAATAGTAAATAAGTGAAGTTTTGTATCTTGGTTTATAGCGATTCAAGCCGTGCTTTTCCCAATTATCAAGAGTTCCGTCTGATATATCTAAGTCTTCCATAACACGCTTTTTAGAGATATAAGGTAATACTCGCTTTTCATTTCTGATTTTGAGTTGTGTACCAAGATACTTATTAAATAAATGAATGACTTTATCAACTAAGCCACGGGCAACAAGGTTTATTAAAGTGTCATCATTCATTTTTTGCCTCCGTTTTTACGTTTAGAGATAACTTCCATAACTGCGTACGTTAGTTTATCTTCACTAATTCCTAACTCATGAGAAAGCTCTGAAACATCTTCGGAACTAATAACGTCAAAGGCTGTGAGTGCTTTGTGCTTGGTTTTTCTACGTTGTCTTTCATGGCGAATACCACGATTAAACGCTACGTCATACAGGTACTCGTAAACAACAACACGCATCCAGTCCCGCCAATTTTCTTTATTGGCATTGTGATAGTCCATCAAGATAATTTTTTCCTCGATAATGTCAGCTAATTGCATAACGCCCTCGGTAACAGATCCCTTATATTCTGTTTGTTTGATTTCCTGTTTAATACGGTAGCGTTCAGCTTGATTATTAGTGATTTTAAGTTTTAAAGGGTGCTTAGAATCTAGGTAAAAAAGTTTGCTTGTGATTATCCCTAAGACTCTATCTTTCTTATCGAATGAAAGTGTTATTCCTGCCCTACTTTTATAGGCATTTAATTCAAATGTTTTAAATTTCATGCTTTACCCCTTAACCTTTCGTCATGTATCTAGCGTATGAAGTTACGTTTCTAAACGTGCGTTCTAAGCCTCGTTTGTTCCAAACCGTCCAAGTATGAGTGCTTGGGTCAAACTGTACTTGTGCGCCTGATTGTGTGCCGTGAGTGGGGTAGATTACCTCTATTGTGTTATTCATTTTTAGCTCCGATTCTATTCAATTATTGATACACCGATAATGTTAGCAATGGTCATAAGGTAATCACTGACATAATCTGATAAGTCCTGTGCGTTACCTTTGGTAATAAAGAGAGTGCCTTTATCGTCTAACTCGAAACTTTCATAAGTTCCGCTTGCATAATCATTAACAGCTTTGTAGATGTTTTGTATATACATCTCAACTTCTTCGATATGAATTTCTAGTTCTTCAAACATGATTTTACCTTTGAATTTCTAGAGCTAATTTGTATTTTAGGGTACAAAAAAACTCTATTTCTCGCACTTTAAAAAATGCGTGTTGAAAAAGAGTTCACTTCTTGATATAATTTATTTATCGAGTGAAACTCTCGGTGCGGACTACTTAACTTCAAACTTTGGTCGGGGAGAAGTTTAGTAGTTTTTTATTTTACTTTTAATTTGTTTACGCCATGACGTACTGCTTCAGCTTTAGTTATCCCTTTTTCTTGGGAATAATCGCTGATTAGTTTTGCCTGTTCAGCATTAAAACTTACAGACATCCTTGTTTCTTTTGGGTCGTTGGTAGGTCGCCCTACACGTCTTTTTTCTTCCTCAGTCAAATCCTGCACCTTTCTTACTAAAATTCGTAAGTCAATCAGTACTCATTTGCCTAAGCTGTAACCCTTGATTAACCTTACATATATAATTATAGCACCACTAATTAAATATGTCAAGAATTATAGCACCACAAATTAAAAATAAATCATTTTTCAAGAAGTTCACTCTTATTCAATTGTCAAAGTTCAATCAGCTTTGATTTTGCTGATAATTTTTGTTAGAATGGAGTAAAGCAAAACTCGTAAAGAGCTTGCCTTACTAAGTTTAAAAGTCGTTTTGATGGGGATCAGTTACGGCTTTTTTTGTTGTCATTTTGGATTTGATTGCTGTTTTGATAGGTTCATAATCAGAACCAGCTTCAATCATTGCTATTGCGATACTTTCAAGCATTTTATAACGTTCCATTTCCTCTGAATTTAAGAGGTCTAGGAGCGTTTTTTCTTTTCGCCAGTCTGTATCTCTAGCTTGTATCTGCTTTTTAGTTAGTCCTGTTACAGTTGTAGCAAGCAAACTTCTAATAATGGTGTGCCATGTATTGCCATGACGTGGATAGTGTACCCATTCTGAAATAGATTGATGAAGATTAACACCTTTTGGTTTCTCGACTGCTCTTGCAATCTTTCGTGCCTGAAGCTCTTTTTCCATTTCATTAAATCGTTTTACAAGAGCCAGTTTAAAAGCTCGAACTGGTTCGGTATTGTCTAGCCATGTAATAAGTAACATAGCTTGGTTACGATTGAGTTGATAAATTTTTGTTGGACGTCCACCAGTTGAACCTTTAATAGGTTTTGTCATTTCAAATGACAATATCCCTAGCTCTTCAAGGTCTTGTTTATTGTTATCAATCAGTTTACGAACTGAAATTTTATTAAGTCCTGCATATTCAGCAATAACGACATGGTTAGTTACAACTTCCGCTTTACTCATGTCAGGACTGGTTAAAAATGCTAAGTCTTTCATTTATCCTCGTTTCTACTTCGTTTAAAGACATCGCGGTCATCATGTTAGGGCAGTAGTTTAGAGCCATGCTTAGGCTGTGAAAATCAAAATAAATACTTTGTTAGTAATTAATTTAACAAAGAATCAATAGCATTCATGACTTTTTTCTTTTTATCATCAGTAAGTTCGTCACGCATCCAAATTGTAAATGTAGTTGGAGCAATGCCGATTTCACGAGCAATTTCATAAAATTTGAGACGTTTATCATTGATAAGTTGACGTAGTGCAATGTTTTTCATTTTTTGGAGCCTTTCTTTTATCGCTCGTTATTCATCGTTCAGCGATGTATAAAATATGATTATAGTATAGCGATAATTTTTGTTAATGTCAAGAAAAAGAAATCTGTGTTATAATATCTCCAAGAGATAATAAGAAGAATTGAGGTAATTTCTATGATAGGAAAAAAACTAAAAAAGTATAGACTAATGCTTGATTTAACTGGAACTACACTTGCGAAACTTGCAGGAATAAATCAACCATATCTTTCAGAAATAGAGAATGAAAAAAAAGTACCGCCATTCGATACTTTTATGAATTTAGTAACAGCCATATCTAAAATATCCCCGTTAAACGAAGAAAACCGAAGCAGTATATTAACAAATGATAACTTAAATAAATTTCTTGGTACTGCAATCATTAAAGCTTATGAGATACCTAACTATCCAGATAAAGTTAGTATCAGTGTACGGTTCGAAGGAATATATGGTGAGCTTGGGTGGATATTTAACAAAGATTCTGATAATTCAAGAGACGAACCAATGGAACCGTTCAAGCGGGGAAAAGAAATTGATTCATCCCCTTTTAAATATAAAGTCCTTGATGAGTTAATATATTTTTTCCGTTACACTCTAGATGATAATCCAATCTATGATAGTATAACAAATCTAAGCGAATCGGTACTTTATGATTTGGATGAGACGAGTTTATATGATTTTCCATTTATTCGTCAATCACTTTTTGAGTGGTGGTATAACCAAATTTTAACCGATATAACAGACAACCTCATGAGTGATGATAATAAAACTATAGAACTTTCGATTTCTGAGGGCGAACTACTCATGGAAGTTGAAAGTTTAAGAAATACTAACGGAACTTTCACTCCCACTAATTTAGAAAATACTACTAATTTATCAAAAGAACTACTTGATGGAAAAACTGTAACCTTTGATTTTCGCTCAATCACTGATAAAAATGTACGTGCATTACTTGATGGTCAGTTACTTACAAATGATGAATTGACAGCCCTCAAATTTACCTTGAACGGTATTAGATATAATAGACAAAACAGTAACCAAAACAGTTATTTTGGTCGCAAGAGACAAAGACTTATTGATGAGGGATATTTTGATAATAAAGATTAGTTATCAACAACTTCTTAGACTTTTACAGCTATCATCACAACGCTTATGACGAGGCTCGTGCGTTGCTGTATGAGCTGTGCTGGTTTGAGTTGGTGGGTTAAAAAAGGAGGAAACATGAAACTATCGGACTACTTAAAGAGTATTGATCACTTAGATGAAAGAATGGAAAAGGCTGTAATTATAGCTGGGTATGAGAAAATGTTTGGAGAACACTACAGACTACCACAAGAACAGTTTGCTGACCTGATGGAATTACCTTTGCCAAAATTAAGAAGAGTTATTCATGAAATGAAAAAAGCAATAGATTAGAACTTTAATAGTGCTAAAGTCTATATATCTGTGAACCTTAACATTTCTTAACATAGCTAAAGGTTCAAAAAGTAACCAAGGGAAAATTGCCTGCGTTAAATGGCTTATAGCAATTCACTATAAGCACATACCTTTAGTATTATTTAGTACTGGTAACGTCAAAGATGACACTACAAAAGTTATAAAACACGCGAAAGCCAAGGAATAACAATGGTTGACGGATATAATGAAACAGTTGAAAATAACTGTATTTGTTAGTTTTTGTCAAGTAGAAAAGGATATAAAAATGAAAGTAAATAATAGCGAACAAAGAGGAATTAATAAAAAGGTAATTGCTAAAACTATAATTTTCTTATTTGGTTTATTAATACTTCTAATGATAAGGGTATTTTTAAAAATTAATTTGATGCCGTCAATGTTCATTTCATTGCTTTTTGTAGTAATAGTATTGAAAAATCCTGAAAATAAATATATGAAAATAGGACGTATAGGGCTCATTGCCGTTTTATCGATTCTCTCAATACTTTCTTTAGTGTTGCGATGAACACAGTATACTATAGCAAGTCCTAAATTTAGTAACGCAAAATAAAAAGCGCTTGGGCGCGTGAAAATGAAAAATTAGGTGTTCCCAGTCACTAAAAACTGGTAAGGAGTAATTTATGAAAAATAAAAGTAAAAAATGGTGGTTTTGGGTTCTAGCTGTTTTACTGTTCCCTTTCTTATGCCTTTATGGCATTTATCGTTTAGTTATAAATTATAGAACGACAGGTCGAAAAGTTTGGTTAGTCGGAGTTGTCCCACTTGCGTTAGTTTCATTGTTTGGATTTGTAGTTTATGCTGGAGCATTTAGTGGACCGAATTCGGATAATAAAACTGAAACAGCTATATCTAGCTATTCCTCTAGTTCTTCTAGCAGTTCAATATCCACAAGCACTAAGCCTGCGAAATCTGTAAGCAAAAGCAGTAGCACAAGCCCTTCCAATTCTAAAGTAGCTAAAAAAGTAGTTGCTAGTTCGTCTGTAGCTAGTACAACGGATATTTTAAACAAATTAAACGAGTACACTAACGCCAAGTCAGCAGGTCCTACTGGTAATTACTACTGGGAAAATGGTTCAGCAAGACTTTCAGGGCTTGATGCAATAAAAGCAGGAGAATATAACTTTAATGCTGATGATAAAGGGCGTTCGGGAGTAGCACGCGCAGTATTAACATACTCACAATATGAAGATTCAAAAGGTTCGAGACAAGGACAACCATTAGACCCTCCAGCTTGGCCGTCAAGCAACCCCAAAATCGCTATTACATTCTCACTAACAGAAAGAACTTACCACGGTTATTTGTATAATAGAAGTCATTCAATCGCTGATAGCTTGCTAGGAGAGGGTTCTTATACATCTAAATATAATTTCACTACTGGTACACGTAGTCAAAATGTTGGAGCAAACCAAAATGGAGGAATGAGGTATGCAGAAGAATTGGCTGAGAATTTTTGGAAAGCTAATCCAAATACCAGTTCAACCATAGATTATCAGACAACTCCTGTTTATAATGCTAATGAAACTATTCCTCGTGGGTCAATTGTAGATATCAAGTCTTCAGATAATACTCTAAATATAGAAGTGATCGTTATTAATAGTGCAGAGGGCTTAGAAATTGACTATGCCTCAGGAACTCCGATCTCTTCAACAACTCAACCAGTACAGTCAGAAGCGCCTAAAGTAAGTTCATCGCAAGCAGTAGAACAAGCCCCAGTAGTTACAGAGCCTTCATCTCAAACAGTAGCTAATGATAACTCCTACACAACTGAGGGCGGGTGGTCTATCGCAGCTCCTGGTATGGTGTTTGTTTCTGAAAGCAACAAGTATTACTCTTCAGTAACTAATCCTAGTAATTACCAATATATGTCACAAGCAGAAGCCTCTAATATCGCGCAACCAGCGCAAAGAGGGAATCGATATGCTAGACCATAGAAAAATAAAAAGCGCCAAAATCTCATTTTATTTATATGTTTTTGGTTTCACTTTTTTCTGAAACCAATAATAGGATATGAACATTTTTGTACAAATTCCCCCTTTTTCCACCAATTCCATAAGTAAATTACTGAATCTTTTTTACTTAACCCTAATACGTGCAAACCTGAACCACGTTAAAAGCTGATGAAAATATAGGAGTATGTATATGAGAGTGAAAACAATAACATGTTACACCAGCGCAAAAGTTTTTGACGATAAAATTAATGATTTTTTAGTCTATCTTGAGAGAAATAATTTTGACCTAATCAATATTGATTATCAATATCACTTCTGTACTTTTACAGCTCTAATAAGTTATCAAGATAAGAACTAATAATTTTTCTCAGACAATTTGTTACTCTTGATACCTTACTGTTACTCTTAATATAGAGAAAGGTAACAGTATAAACCATTGATATAACTACATTTATAATACTTTGTTACTCTTGTTACCGTAAATAATACTATATCAGTTGAGAATTTAATAACTCTATAAACTAATAAACCAGTTAACTAATTAATCGTATAAGCTCTAATAACAATATTTCTCAATCCTCGTACATGCCTTGCCTGACATTAGTACAAAATGGAAAGGAAGAAATAATTATGAATATTAAAGAATATATAAAAAAAGACGGTACAAAGGTGTACCGAACTAACGTTTATTTGGGTGTGGATAATCTCACAGGTAAGCAAGTACGAACAAGTGTAAGTGCCAATAGTAGAAAAATGTGTGATATTAAAGCACGCCAAGCTATAAATAAGTTTATCAATAATGGGTCTACAATTGCAAGGGAAAAAGTGGTTTTTGATAACTTTGAATCTTTGGCTTTGAGTTGGTTTGAGAGTTATAAGCTGACAGTTAAGGAAAATAGTATAAGTGTTGCTGATAATTACTTACGTAATTATATACTACCTCCTATTGGCTCGTATAAGCTCTCTAAGATAACGCCAATGTTATTACAGGAACTTGTCAATAAATGGGCTAATAACGCAAATACAGCCGAAATAATCAACGGTAAGCGTGAGCGAGGAAAATGTAAGGATTATAAGCTACTTCTTAACTTTATAAAACGTATCCTTGATTATGGTATGCAATTAGGAGCTATCGAGGACAATTCAGCTATAAAGGTTTTCCCTCCTAAGTTAAAGACAAGGACAGTTAAAAAGATTAAGTATTTTGATAATGAGGAGCTAAAACAATTCTTGTTGTATCTTGATACTTTAGAACCAAGCACGGACAATCGAAAGAGTAAGACTTTATACAAACTACTTCTTGCAACTGGCTTACGTGTAGGGGAGGCTATGGCTCTTTCTTGGTCTGATATTGATTTTAACAACCATTATCTCAGTGTGTCTAAAACTCTAATTCAACAAAGCAATTTGATACAGGATAGCGCAAAGACAAAAGAGAGTAATCGTTCTGTGTTTTTGGATAACGACACTCTTGAAAGTTTAAAAGAATGGCGGAAATATCAAAATGACGGTGCTATATCCTTGCATGACTCTTTAGTCTTCTCATATCATCAAAAAATGAGGTCTTATGAAATAGAGAGACAGAAATTAGTGAGACACTTCAAAAATGCTGGAGTACCTAACATTGGCTTTCACGGTTTCCGTCATACTCACGCTAGTCTTTTGATGAACAACGATGTTAACCCTAAAGAGATACAAAGACGATTAGGACATGCAGATTATGCTATCACAATGAATACATATAGCCACCTTGCCAAAAGTAAAGAAAAAGAGACCGCTGAAAAGTTCAGCAGTATCTTAAAAGCATTATGATTTTTTGGTCGAACGTAGTAAAAAGCGTTAAAATTTTTGTTTATAATCTCTACAACCCTTATATATCAAGGATTTAAGCTCTATATTTTAACATAGTTCTA
>NZ_BCVK01000058.1 GCF_001591705.1 Lactococcus cremoris subsp. cremoris NBRC 100676
TTATATTTTTCAAAAAGAGAAAAAAAGATAATAACTAAAACTTTAGATGTATTCAAATTTAAGTAAAGAAATGTTATAATGAAGTAATTGTAAAAAATAGAATTGGATTATAAAATATGGCATTTGAAAACTTAACTGAACGTTTACAAAACGTTTTTAAAAATCTTCGTGGAAAGAAAAAAATTACTGAGACAGACGTCACAGAAATTACAAAAGAAATTCGAGTAGCTCTTCTTGAAGCCGACGTTGCTCTCCCAGTTGTCAAAAAATTTATTAAGGCAATTCGTGAGCGAGCTGTCGGTGTTGAAGTATCAGAGGCTTTGAACCCAGCTCAACAAGTTATCAAAATTGTTGATGAAGAATTAACAGCTATCTTAGGCGGTGGTGAAGCCGAATTACTCAAATCTCCTAAAATCCCAACAATTATCATGATGGTTGGTTTGCAAGGGGCAGGTAAAACAACCTTTGCTGGTAAACTTGCAAAAAAACTTAAAGAAGAACAAAATGCTCGCCCACTGATGATTGCAGCCGACGTTTATCGTCCAGCAGCGATTGACCAATTAAAAACCTTGGGAGAACAACTTGACATTCCTGTTTATGATGAAGGAACGTCTGAAAAACCCGTTAATATTGTCCGTAATGGTCTTTTAAAAGCTCAAGAAGAACGTAAAGATTATGTGTTGATTGATACGGCAGGTCGTCTTGAAATTGATGATACATTGATGAATGAGCTTCAAGAAATTAAAGCACTTGCGCAACCAACAGAAATTTTACTCGTTGTTGATGCGATGACTGGTCAAGTGGCCGCACAAGTGGCTAAAACTTTTGATGAAAAATTAGATATTACCGGTGTTATCATCACCAAACTCGATGGGGACACACGTGGTGGTGCGGCTTTATCAATTCGTGAAATTACCGGAAAACCTATTAAATTTACAGGGACTGGTGAAAAATTAACCGACCTTGAAGTTTTCTACCCTGATCGTATGAGCTCAAGAATTCTTGGTATGGGTGATATGCTCACTCTGATCGAGAAGGCGCAAGCTAATTATGATGAGGAACAATCTGCAAAACTCGCTGAAAAAATGGCTGATAACCGTTTTGATTATGAGGATTTTGTTGAGCAACTAGATCAAGTTACAAATATGGGACCAATGGAAGATATTATGAAAATGATTCCAGGAATGTCACAAATGCCTGGCTTGGATAAAGTTAAAGTTGACCCTAAAGATGTTGCTAGAAAACGAGCAATGGTATTGTCAATGACCCCTGCTGAACGTCATTTAGAAGCAGAACTATCGCCAGCTCGTCGTCGTCGAATCGCCGCAGGTTCTGGAAATTCATTTATTGAAGTAAATAAATTCATTAAGCAATTTAATCAATCCAAAGAAATGATGCAAGGAATCATGAATGGTGATATGAATGCGATGATGCAAAAAATGATGGGTGGAGCTGGTGGACAAATGCCAAATATGCCAACCGGTTCTGGAATGCCAGATATGTCAGCCTTGGGAGATTTACAAGGAATGATGGGAAATGGTTCCGCAAACGGAATGCCAGATATGAGTTCTATGTTTGGTGGTGGTTTGAAAGGTAAAGCAACTGAATTTGCTATGAAGCAAGCCATGAAACGTGCTCAAAAGAAAATGAAAAAAGGTAAGAAAAAACGCTAAGAAATAAAAAAACAGGAATTTTTCCTGTTTTTTTTATTTAATCATTTTTTCTTTCTGGGCATACTCGGATTTAAGAATCCCCATGAAATAACTGTCATGGTATTTTCCACCGGCGAAAAATTGTTCTTTAATCGTTCCCTCAATTTTAAAACCTAATTTTTTATAAATATGAACGGCAGGGGCATTGTCGATATCTACCCACAAATAAACTTTGTGCATGTTTAGAGTATTGAAGGCATAATCAACACCGGTTTTTAGGGCCTTTTGGGCATAGCCTTTTCCAGAAAAACCACCAATAATGATAATTTGAATTTCACAAGTACGATGAATATAATCAATCGACATTAGCTCAACAATGCCCACAAATGTATCGTTGGCTTCAATCACAAATCGTCTTTCTGTATTATCATGGATATGTTTATCGTAAAGACTGGTTAATTCATCTAATGATTCATAGGGTTCCTCAAACCAAAGACGCATGGTTTCAGCCTTATTATTAATAATATGAATGTTTCTTAAATCTGTTCGTTCTAAGGCTCTAATTCTCATTGTTGTTTCGTTCGTTAATGTCGTCATTTTTCTTACTCCTTGTTTGAATTTTCTTCTTAAAAATAAAAAGTCTTGTTATTTAATTATAACAAGACTCAAAATTTTAAGCGACTATTTAAAAAGCCCAAAACCACCATTCCAAGATATTTTTTCAGAGGCAGCTAGGCTAATCTGCAAAAATCCTAATGCTTCAAGTTCACGTGCACGTTTAAGAGAACCAGCATCAACCAGCGATAAGCCACTCTTTTCAAGAGCACGAAAGATTTGTTCTTTGGCTTGTTGACTATCGCTTGCTAAAAGAACAGTTGTTTGGTGTTTGTTTGAGACTTTTTTTGTTGCTAAAGTTTCGGAAAAGCTTGTATTAAATGCTTTGACAACGGTAGAATTTGGGAGTTTGTCAGCAATAATTGCAGCGGCAGAACTATCAGCTGGCACTAGAAGGTCATCAAATGTTGAAAAATCAACAGGGTTAGTAATATCAACAATTATTTTACCATCAAGCTCGTCTGCATATTCGTTGATAATTTCTTCAAGCGCACTATAAGGAACTGCAAAAACGACAATTTCTCCTAGAGGTGATTTGTCTGAATCCGATAAGATGTAATTGACTGCATTTCCGGAAGTGGTAAAATTATCACCAATTGCTATCCCCATCTTCCCTTTACCAAAAATACTAATATCCATGATATTCCTCCTCTTAATTATGTATTTTAGTTATTAATTTGATTATATCACTGAAAAAATTAAATCTATAATAATCTTACTCAATAAGAGACAAATTAACTAAAAGGCAAAAATATAATGAGATTTTATTGACATTAGCTGAATATTTATGTGATAATATTTAGATATATCTTTTGGAAGTAGGGGTTAAAAATATGAATTCGGAATTGACTTTTAGGCAAGGATTAAAGAATACTTTGCCAACAGTTTTTGGATATATTGGTATCGGAGCAGCATTTGGAATGATCGGTCATAGTGCAGGGTTTAGTGCGTGGGTAATTTTATTACTTTCACTGATTGTTTATGCAGGTTCAGCACAATTTATTATTATTACCATGCTTGCAGTTCATAGTCCACTTTTATCGATTGTATTGAGTGTGTTTTTAGTTAATTCACGAATTATTTTGATGTCTATGACGACAGCCTCTTATTTTAAAAATGAAAGTTTATTAAAAAATATCTTTATTGGAACTTTGCTGACAGATGAAACTTTTGCTCTGGGGATGAATAAACAAAATTATACTGAGGGTAAGTTAAGTTTTTCTTGGTTTAATGCCTCGAACATACTGGCATATACGGTTTGGGCTTTATCTAGCCTTATGGGCGCACTTCTAGGAAATTTATTAACAAATCCAGAAAAGTTGGGGCTGGGTTTTGCAATTATTGCAATGTTTATCGGTTTACTCTATTTGCAACTTATTGGTGATAAGACTTTAGACTTGAAATTACAATTGTTGATGGTTGGGATTACTTTAATCTTATTTTATTTTGGACTAATTTTTATTCCAAGTAATTTATTGATTATATTTGTCACTTTGCTTGTTTGTGCCATAGGAGTGGGGGTAAAACATGTATTCTTTTAATGGTTCTGTTGCAAAGTTTTCCAAAAAATCTATTTTAGTGTAAAATTGAGAAAAAAGACAGAGAGGACAGAGTAATGAATCATTTTAAAGGCAAACAATTCAAAAAAGACGTCATTATTGTCGCTGTTGGTTACTACCTGCGTTACAATCTAAGCTATCGTGAAGTTCAGGAATTGTTATATGATCGTGGAATAAATGTTTGTCATACTACGATTTATCGTTGGGTGCAAGAGTACAGCAAAGTCCTCTATTATCTTTGGAAGAAGAAAAATAGACAATCCTTCTATTCATGGAAAATGGACGAAACCTATATCAAAATTAAGGGACGTTGGCATTATCTTTATCGTGCAATTGATGCGGACGGCTTAACCTTAGATATCTGGTTACGAAAGAAACGGGATACGCAAGCAGCCTATGCTTTCTTAAAACGACTCCATAAACAGTTTGGTGAGCCGAAAGCAATTGTGACTGATAAAGCACCTTCTCTTGGCTCCGCCTTTAGAAAGTTACAGAGTGTGGGTTTATATACTAAGACAGAGCACCGAACTGTGAAGTATCTTAACAATTTAATAGAACAAGACCATCGACCTATTAAACGACGGAATAAATTTTATCAAAGTCTCCGTACAGCCTCTTCCACGATTAAGGGCATGGAGACCATTCGAGGAATATATAAAAAGAACCGAAGAAATGGAACGCTCTTCGGCTTTTCGGTGTCTATTGAAATCAAGGTATTAATGGGAATACCAGCCTAAGATATTTGGAGTTCAGAGCGGGCGCGTTTGATTTTCAAACTTCGCAACAGAACCCTTTTAATTTTGTTATGCTGACGATTATTATATGTGGACTTGTCACTTTACTCTCGAGAATTTTACCATTTATTTTACTCAAAAATGTTAACTTACCTCAGCCTCTTGTAGAATATTTGAGTTTCGTTCCCGTACTTATTATGTCGGCTTTGTGGATTTCTAATCTTTTTGTTCAACATTTAGGACATTTTCCTTCTGTAAATTGGACTAATTTATTGGCTTCATTACCGACAATTATTGCTGCAATTTTAAGCAAAAACTTATTGGTCATTGTCCTTGTGGGAATTATCTCTCTCGCATTAATTCAAGTTATTTTATAGAAAGACAAAAAAGAATCTGTAAATTACGGATTCTTTTTATCTTTTAATGAGACTAATATTTTGTTAGAATAAGATGAGATGTCAAAGTTTCTTTACATCTGAAAAGGAGATTAGAATGATTCAACTGGATATAAATACTAAACTTTATGATTTGGCAACCGCTCATCCTGAGATTATTGATTTAATGGACGACTTGGGTTTTCATGAGATAAAAATGCCTGGTATGCTACAAACTGCGGGAAGAATGGCAACGATTCCCATGGGTGCAAAAATGAAACATATTGATTGGGATAAAATTGTTCATGTTTTTGCTGAAGCTGGTTTTGAATTTTCAAAACCGATGGAGGAAGAAAAATGACTGACATGAAAAAATCAACAACAATGGAGCGTCAAAAAAGAATTGTCGAAATTTTAAGGCTTTTGCATGAGGGTGGTTCATTTGAGGAGGCAAAACAAATCTTCAATGAAGAGTTTGATGGAGTTGATGTGTCTGAAATTACCGGTGCTGAAAAAGCATTAATTCAAGGAGGACTCAATCCGTCAGAAATTCAAAAATTATGTAATATTCATGGGGCTGTTTTTAAGGGTTCAATCAAAGATATCCATCAGTCTTCTTTAGAAGAAAATATTCCAGGTCATCCAGTTCATACAATGAAACTCGAAAATCACGTGATTGCTTCCTTACTAAATGACGAAATTCGTTGGGTCTTTTCTAAAATTGAAAAAGGAGATTGGACTTTGAAGGGTCGTTTACTTGCGGCAGTGGAAGACTTATATAATATTGATAAGCATTATGCTAGAAAAGAAACATTGATTTTTTCTTTTATGGAAAAATATGGAATCACTGCGCCACCAAAAGTGATGTGGGGTGTAGATGATGCCGTGCGAGAGATGAATAAAGAAGTCATTGCTTATTTAAAAACAGACAAAACAGCTTTAAACCCATTACGCGAAATGCTGGAAAATTTACTGACAGAAATTGAAGAGATGATTTTTAAAGAAGAAGCAATCATGATTCCAATGTGTTTAGATGTTTTTTCTTTAAAGGATTGGGAACAGATTGAGGAGGATTCTAATGAAATTGGTTATTCATTTATTGCAGAGCCTTTAAAATGGCAAGCGTCTAAGGAATCAATTGCAAAGGAAAAAGAACGAGAACCACAAAGGCTTGTGGCGATTGAGTCTGCTAAAGCAATTACAGCAGATATTGCCAAAGAGGAATCCACTAAAGTTGTTAAAGCAAAAGACATAAAGCGTCAATATGACTGGGAAAAGGTAGAAAGTGAGGGAGTTGTTGTTTTGCCAACTGGGATGATGCACCTCAATGAATTGACAGCTTTATTTAAGGTTCTACCTGTTGACTTGAGTTTTGTTGATAAAGAGGATATTGTTCGGTTTTTCTCTGGGGGAGAACGAATTTTCCCACGCGCAAAATCTGTGATTGGACGGCGTGTCATTGACTGTCATCCGCCAAAATCAATGGCTGTGGTTGAAAAAATATTGGAAGACTTTAAATCAGGTGCGCGTGATCAGGCTGATTTTTGGATTGATCTGCATCGTTTCAATAAAAAAGTATATATTCGCTACTTTGCGATGCGGGATGAAGAAACAGGAGAATATCTGGGGTGTTTGGAAGTTTCGCAAGATATTACGGCCATTCAGAACTTGGTAGGAGAAAAGCGTTTAGATGGTCATGAAAAAACGACTTCTGAATATGAGAATCAAGTAGCTAAATCAATGAAAAAAATACTGACAAAGTTGGCAGCGGTGAAATGCCTGATTTTGTTAAAAAGATGCTAGCTGACAAATAGACTTTTGTTTGAGAAGATAAATTTTCTAGCCGATAAGTTAAAAATTGCTGATGGACTCTTTTCTTGATAAAATTAGGACCGAAAATAAAATTATAAAAATTTTTAATTTTGTTCGATTTACTCTCGTATTTGTTGGTATATCTTGGTATAATAAATGATTATGACAAGAAAAAATATTTTGAAAGCTCAGCGAATTGTGGTGAAGATTGGCACGAGTTCCTTGATTTTGCCAAATGGAAAAATAAATTTATCAAATATTGACGAACTGGCTTTTGTCTTATCTGATTTGAATAATAAAGGCTATGAAGTGATTTTGGTGACTTCTGGGGCGATTGGTGTGGGCTTGAATGTCCTTGGAATGGATAAACGTCCAAAAGGAATCGCAGACCAGCAGGCTTTGGCTTCTATCGGTCAGGTCGAATTGATGAGTCTTTATACGCAAATGTTTCGCCGTTATTCACAAAAAGTTTCGCAATTACTTTTGACTCGTGATGTAACTGATTTTCCAACGAGTCGTGAAAATGCTGAAAATGCATTGAATGCTCTACTTGCACTGGATATTATCCCGATTATCAATGAAAACGATGCAATTGCTGTTGATGAAATGGACCATCAAACAAAATTTGGCGATAATTATAAACTGGGAGCGATTGTGTCTAAGTTGGTTCATGCCTATTTGTTGATTATGCTTTCAGATATCGATGGACTTTTTGATAAAAATCCGACGATTTATGATGATGCTAAAATTTTTAATGAAATTCATGAAATTACTGATGAATTACGCCAAATGGCTGGAGGTGCCGGTTCTCGTTTTGGTACTGGTGGGATGACTTCGAAATTGGCGGCTGCCCAAATTTTATTTGAAAATGATCAGGAGATGGTTCTGACCAATGGCGAGCGGATTCGAGAAATTCAACAAATTATCGAAGGACGTGAGATTGGAACATATTTTCATCAAAAATTTTGAGGTACTTCTAAAAAGCAAAGCCGTTTTTGCGATGTGACTAGGTGTTTGAGCGACATAGCGAGCATGGTCAGCCTAGCGAAGCAGGCCTCAAAGAAAGAAGGATAAAAACGATGATTGAAGAAATTGGATTAAAGGTAAAAACAGCGAGCAAAGAAGCGGCAAAGCTATCAACTGCTGAAAAAAACACTTTTTTGCAAAAATTGGCTGACAGTCTTGTCGAAAATACGGACAGAATTATCAGCGAAAATGCAAAGGATTTAGCAAAAGCCAAAGGACATGGAATTTCTGAAATTATGGTTGACCGTTTACGCCTGACTGCTCAGAGAATCTCTGATATGGCGACAGGATTGAGACAAGTTGCGGAACTTCCTGACCCAATCGGGCAAGTCTTGCAAGGTTTCACTAATCTTGACGGACTTAAAATTGTTCAAAAAAGAGTGCCACTTGGTACGGTCGGAATGATTTTTGAAAGTCGTCCAAATGTAACCATCGATGCTTTTTCACTTTGTTTCAAAACAGGAAATTCTGTCTTGTTACGTGGCGGGTCTGATGCGATTTATTCCAATATGGTTTTAGTTGAAATTATTAAGGAAAATTTGCTGTCAGCAAAAATTACTGACGGAGTGGTTGAACTTTTATCTGACACGAGTCATGCTGAAGCTGAAAAGATGATGCAAGCTGATAAGTTCTTAGATGTTTTGATTCCACGTGGGTCGGCTAGATTGATTAATCGTGTCAAAGAAAAAGCAACGGTCCCTGTCATTGAAACTGGGGTTGGAAATTGTACGATTTTTGTTGACGAATCGGCTGATTTGGATATGGCGACTCGGATTGTGATTAATGCAAAAACACAGCGCCCAAGTGTTTGCAATGCGGCCGAAAGTTTAGTGGTTCATGCAAAAATTGCTGACGAGTTTTTACCTAAACTCCAAAATGAAATCAATAAAGTCCATGAAGTTGAATTTCGTGCTGATGAACGATCGTTAAAAGCTCTGTCAGCTGGAATTCCTGCAACTGACGAAGATTTTGGAATGGAATTTTTAGATTATATTCTGTCAGTAAAAACGGTTGATAATTTGGATGAGGCAATCGAGCATATTAATACTTATTCAAGTCGTCATTCGGAAAGTATTGTTACTCATGATTATTTTAATGCACAAAAATTTCAAGATGAAATTGATGCGGCGGCCTTTTATGTCAATGCTTCAACCCGATTTACTGACGGCTTTGTATTTGGTTTGGGTGCTGAAATTGGTATTTCAACTCAAAAACTTCATGCCAGAGGACCAATGGGCTTAGAGGCTCTAACCTCAACTAAATATCTGATTGATGGATGTGGACAAATTCGTTGAAAATATTAAAAGACTCGGCTTATGAAAAGTCGAGTCTTTTGTTTATCAAGGATGCTGTCAGTAAATCCTTGAAATCATTGTTTACCCATTTAATATTTATCAATAATCTCATAAATTTACAGTTCTGTCAGTAAACAATCAAAACTTTTATTTGACAGTTCAAAGTGCATAAATCAGCACATTGAGCTGACAGAAGTGGTGTAATCTATAAAAATTTAATGAAAAGTTTTCAGTAAATTAGACTTCATAAATCATGTGTTTTTTATGTTCGTCAACCGTTTCGTCAAGTTCAATTGCTGAGCGGCACACTTTTTCACTTTCCAAAAGCGTGCGAACAGCAATTTTTGCTTCAGAAAAATCTTGATTTTCAGGAATTACAATGTGAATCATGGCCGCATTTTGTTCTCCATCAATTGACCAGATAATAAGTTGAGTAACACTACGTACTTCTGGGAGTTTTTCAAGAGCAATCAGGAGTTTTTTGTAATCAATATCTTCAGGAACCGATTCCAAAAGAATACGTAAAGTGCCCCAGAATTTTGGAATGGCTTTAGATAAGATGAACAAAGCAATTAAAATAGAAAGAAGAGGATCTAACCAGTACCAATCAACAAAATGAAGGACGATTGAAACAATTAGAACGCCTAACCAACCTAAAACGTCTTCAAGCGCGTGAAGATTTAAGATACTTTCATTTCGTGAGGAACCACGAGCCAAAAGCCAGGCCCCAAAACCATTGGCAACAATGGCAAAAATTGCCAAACCGAGCATACCTGTTGCTTCCACAGGTTGAGGGTTAAAAAATCGAGGAAGAGCCTCGAAAAGGACAATGAAACTCCCTGTAATTAAAATTACACTGGTCAGTGAGGCGCCAAGTAAACTAAAACGTTGATAACCAAAAGAGAAATGTTTATCCTCCCGACGTTTAGAAAATTTTTGGAAAAACCAGGCCAAACCAATGGCTACGGCATCTCCGGTGTCATGCACTGCATCAGACAAAATAGCAGTTGAATTAAAAATGACTCCAAAGATGAATTCTAAAATTGCAAAGAAGAGGTTCAGTGCAAAAACAATCGTCACATTTTGAGAAACGAGCTTGTCCAAATGGTCATGCTCGTGCTCCAATTTGAGAGCTTTCTTATTTTTAAGACTCATGATTTCCTCCTTCTTGCTCGTCCAGATGCTCTGCAACGTCTTTCAAAAGATGCAAAATATGTCGGTCATAAATACTATAAGTGACTGTTTTTCCAATTTTTTCATTGGTTAAAATACGTGCGTTTTTTAATAATTTTAATTGTTGACTAACGAGTGATTGTGAAAGTTGAGTTCGCTCAACAATCTCATTAACCGTTAAATTATCAGTAGCAAGGCTGGAAATAATTTTTAAACGTCCATCATTAGAAAAAAGTTTAAAAAATTCAGCGATATCTTTTTCATTAATCATATTATTATATTATAATTTTATAATATGTTTGTCAAGCTTTTTTAAATATTTTATTTTAAGGTATTTTTGTTATGATGATTAAGGACAAAAGAAGGGAATGAGGAATGCAAAGTTTAATAAATAAAATCCAACTTTTTTTCGAGCAAATCAATAATTTTAATGATAATCAAAAAATAATTGCTTTAGGACTTTTGGGCGGTTTGTTAGCTGTCCTCTTTGCTTATCGCTATTTAGCTATTTTAATCACTTTACTTCATGAATTTGGTCATGCTTTTATGGCAAAAGTCACTTTTGGGAAGGTTTATAAAATTCATCTAAATCCTGATACATCAGGTGTAACAGAAACAACTGGTGGATGGCGGAGTCTTTTTATTTTATTATCAGGTTATCCTAGCCCTCTACTATTTAGTGGACTTTTTGTCTGGTTTTTGCGATTAAATCATCCAGAGTTTTTTTTGTTTGTATTGCTTTTTGTCAGTATCTCTGTCCTTTTTGTAATAAGGAATTGGTATGGGGTGCTTATTTGTTTACTAGGGGTAATCCTAACGGGAAGTTTGATTTATTTTGGTCAGTCAGAAGTTTTTACAGGAATTGCAGGGATGTTGATTGCCTTTCTTACTTTGGGAGCTTTTCGGGATGTTAGAGCTGTTTTTCATCATCATTTAGGGCCTTCTGACGCTGATTTATTGCATGAAAAATTTACATTTATTCCTGCTTTTGTGTGGAAACTTGTCTTACTTTTGCTTATGTTTCTTGCTCTAGTTCCGGTGTGGCGAGGTCTTGCGAGTCTATTATTATTTTGATATAAGAGAATCAAAAACATTTTTTGACAAAGTTCTAAAACTTTGCTATAATCTATCTAACCTTTAAGATTGTCCAGAGAGGCAGGCAAGGTCAGAAATTAATAATGTAATAATATGATGGATACTGTCCATTTTCTGATACCTACCTGCATTCTCTTTGGAATGCAGCTTTTTTGTATACTGACGGACATCTTATTAATGGAAGTATTAATCGATAAATGAAAGATTTGTCAGTTAACTGACAGATTAATCATTAAGAATGAAAGGAGCCCCAAATGGCTAGAAAAGAAATTATTGACGAAATCACAATGAAACGTGCAATTACACGGATCACTTACGAGATTATTGAACGTAATAAAGAACTGGACAAATTGGTTTTGATTGGGATTAAGACACGCGGTGTTTATTTGGCCAAAAGAATCCAAGAACGTTTGCAACAACTGGAAGGTTTGGAAATTCCTTTTGGTGAGCTGGATACACGTCCATTCCGTGATGATAAACAAGCACAAGAAGATACAACAGAAATTGATATCGATATTACAGGAAAAGATGTCATTCTTGTTGATGATGTGCTCTACACAGGTCGGACAATTCGTGCGGCAATTGACGGAATCGTAAAACTTGGTCGCCCAGCCCGTGTTCAATTGGCTGTTTTAGTTGACCGTGGACATCGCGAATTACCAATTCGTGCAGACTACGTTGGGAAAAATATTCCAACAGGTCATGATGAAGAAATCATCGTTCAAATGTCTGAGCATGATGGCAATGACAGTATTTTAATCAAACGTGAAGATTAAGAAATAAGTTCTCTGTCAGTAATTTAAGAAAAAGAGTAATCTATAAGTTACTGACAAAGTTTTCAATAAATATTCAACTTAGAGTTTTAGGAGAAAAAAGTGCACGATAATGATATTATCTTAAAAGTTGATGAGAAACCAGCTGCCAGTCAGTGGTTTGGACTCTCATTTCAACATTTGTTTGCCATGTTTGGCTCAACGGTTTTAGTTCCGATTTTAGTTGGGATTAATCCAGCGATTGCCCTATTGAGTTCAGGACTTGGTACACTTGCACACATGAGTGTTACAAAATTTAAGGTTCCAGCTTACATGGGGTCAAGCTTTGCTTATATTGGTGCGATGACTTTACTGATGAAAAATGGCGGAATGCCAGCCATTGCCCAAGGAGCCATGACAGGTGGTCTGGTTTATCTGATTGTCGCTCTGATTGTGAAATTTGCGGGTAAAGGTTGGATTGACAAAGTTTTACCACCAATCGTTGTTGGACCAATCGTTATGGTTATTGGTTTATCCCTTGCGCCGACAGCAATTAATGATGCCATGTATACCGATGTTGCAAATCTAAAAGGATACAGTTTAGCTTATATCATTATTGCCCTCATCACCGTTTTATCAATTGTCGTTTACAGTATTTATGGAAAAGGATTTCTGTCAGTCGTTCCAATTTTACTCGGAATCATCACAGGTTATGTTGCAGCAATGATTATTGGTAAAATCACTGGCATGAATATCGTTTCCTTTACGGGAATTTCACAAGCCAAATGGTTAACACTTCCACCAATGGAAATTCCATTTGCTAGCTATAAATGGGCTTTCTATCCGTCAGCAATCTTGACAATGGCACCCATTGCTTTTGTTACAATGACTGAACATTTTGGTCATATCATGGTCTTGAATTCATTAACAAAAAAAGATTATTTTAAAGAACCAGGACTTGAAAAAACGTTGACAGGGGATGGTTTAGCACAAATCATCGCCGGCTTTATTGGTGCGCCACCGGTGACCTCTTATGGTGAAAATATCGGAGTCATGGCAATTACAAAAATTCATTCGATTTATGTGATTGCTGGCGCTGCGGTTCTTGCCATTGTTGTCTCATTTGTTGGCAAAATCACAGCTCTTTTACAATCAATTCCAGCACCAGTTATTGGTGGAGCATCAATTGCACTCTTTGGAGTTATTGCAGCCTCAGGTCTGAAAATTTTGGTTGAAAACAAAGTTGATTTTGATATCAAGCGCAACTTATTGATTAGCTCAGTGGTCCTTGTTATCGGGATTGGTGGAATGATTATCAACATCACTCAAAACTTACAAATTTCATCAGTAGCTATTGCTACGATTCTCGGAATTGTCTTAAATCTTGTCTTACCAAAAGATGCTAGCGAAATTTAAATATCTAAAAATTACTGACAGGACTGCCAGTTCAATGTGATGAATAATGAGCATTGAATCGGCGAATAAAAGATTCGTCAGTTTACTGACAAAGCTGTCAGTAATTAAAAAAGTGGACTTATTACTGATGGAAATCTCGATAAGTATTTCGTTAGTAAATAAAAATTTTGTCAGTTTACTGACGAAATAAATATATTGTCAAAAAACTGTTGTGACAGAGAGCACACAGTCAGGGTAAAGGAGACCTTATGTCAGTAAAAAATGGATTAGTTCAACTCGAAAACCTTACAAGCATGGAAAACTTGAGCGTTGATGAAGTCATGGGACTTATTAAAAGAGCCTCAGCTTTCAAAGCAGGAAAAGCAGACTTCGCTTTAGATGAGCAAACTTTCGCTTCAAATATATTCTTTGAAAATTCTACAAGAACACATCACAGTTTTCATATTGCCGAACGTAAACTAGGACTTGATGTTCTTGAATTTGATGCACAAGCCAGTTCAATCAGTAAAGGTGAAACACTATACGATACGGTTTTAACGCTTGATGCACTTGGTGTTGACATCTGTGTCATTCGCTCTGGAGTAGAACATTACTACGAAGAATTAGTGAATTCAGACAATATCCACTGTGCCATTGTCAATGGTGGAGACGGTTCAGGACAACATCCAAGTCAATGTTTACTTGACTTGATGACTATTTATGAAGAATTTGGCAAATTTGAAGGACTAAAAATTGCAATTTCTGGAGATTTAACACACTCACGTGTGGCTAAATCAAATATGATGATGTTGCAAAAACTTGGGGCTAGACTTTATTTCACTGGTCCAGCAGCATGGTACAGTGAAGAATTTGACGATTACGGGCATTATGCCAACCTAGACCGTATTTTACCAGAACTTGATGTTCATATGCTCTTACGCGTGCAACATGAACGTCATGACAGTGGTGAAAGTTTTTCAAAAGAAGGTTATCACACTCATTTTGGACTGACGCAAGAACGAGCAAAAATGTTGAAACCAACAGCAATTATTATGCACCCAGCTCCTGTTAATCGTGATGTTGAAATTGCTGACAGCCTCGTTGAAAGTCCACAAAGTCGCATTGTTCAACAAATGAGCAATGGTGTTTACACACGTATGGCCATTCTTGAAGCCATTCTTGCTGGAAAAAAAGCGAAGTAAGTTGAAATTGATGACAATAGGACAAAAAGAAATATTCAAAACTAAATTGTTCTGTTTTTAAAGCAAAGTTTAAAGGAAATAATTATTATGAGCAAAAGACTTTTAATTTTAGAAGATGGAACTATTTTTGAAGGAGAAGCCCTCGGGGCAAATTTAGATGTGACGGGTGAGCTTGTCTTTAATACAGGAATGACCGGTTATCAAGAATCAATTACTGACCAATCTTATAACGGGCAAATTTTGACTTTCACTTATCCAATCGTAGGAAATTACGGAGTTAACCGTGATGATTACGAGTCTATCCACCCAACTTGTAAAGCCGTTGTCGTTCATGAAGCAGCACGTCGCCCATCAAACTGGCGGATGCAAATGTCATTCGATGAATTTTTAAAATCAAAAAATATTCCCGGAATCACTGGTGTAGATACAAGAGCAATCACTAAAATTGTTCGTGAACATGGGACAATGAAAGCTTCACTGGTTCAAGCAAGAGATGAAGTGGACCATCAAATGAGCCAACTTCAAGCTACTGTATTGCCAACTAATCAGGTTGAAACAAGTAGTACAGCGACTGCTTATCCATCACCAAATACAGGTCGAAAAGTCGTTGTTGTCGATTTCGGATTGAAGCACAGCATTTTACGTGAACTATCAAAACGCGAATGTAATTTGACAGTTGTTCCTTACAATACCAGTGCTAAAGAAATTTTGGAAATGGAACCTGACGGAGTTATGCTGACTAACGGCCCAGGAGATCCAACAGATGTTCCAGAAGCCATTGAAATGATTAAAGAAGTTCAAGGCAAAATTCCCATTTTCGGAATATGCTTAGGTCATCAATTATTTAGTCTTGCCAACGGTGCGACAACTTACAAAATGAAATTTGGTCACCGTGGCTTTAATCATGCTGTTCGCGAAGTTGCAACAGGACGAATTGATTTTACATCACAAAATCATGGCTATGCAGTTTCATCAGAAAATTTACCAGAAGATTTGATGATTACCCATGTTGAAATCAATGATAACTCAGTTGAAGGAGTGCGTCACAAACATTTCCCTGCATTTTCAGTTCAATTTCACCCAGATGCAGCTCCCGGCCCACATGATGCAAGTTATCTTTTTGACGATTTCATGGACCTCATGGATAACTTTAAAAAATAAAGTGTTGATATTGTTGGCTTTTGATAGTCCAACTTTCATTAAAATGATTAAAAATAGCAAAAAAAGAGCCTGTTTTATAT
>NZ_BCVK01000059.1 GCF_001591705.1 Lactococcus cremoris subsp. cremoris NBRC 100676
GATTTTCCATGCTGTAAGTTGCATTAGATACTTTACCTGTTGTACCTTTGATTGCATTTGCCACAGAAAGTGCTGTATACATGGTATTCATGTATTGGATAGAATTTTCAGTCGAACTACTTGTTGTCGTATAAATCCCAACAACAGTCATCGTATAAGTTTTACTGTTGCTATCTTTAATAACGAAAGTTGAGCCAACTTTTAAAGAATTTTGACTGGCCAAAGTTGATTCAATGACAACATTATTTGTTCCTTCATCTGAAGCTTTGATTGCTCGTCCTGAACTCATTTTATAAGAACTTGTAAATGTTGTGTTTGCGGCTAAATCATTTGTCCCACTGATTGTGAAGTCTTCTTGCGAAGCACCACCCATGCCTCCTTCACGACCACCAAAACCACCAGCTGCTTGTGTCCCCGTTGAACTACTTGAGGAACTACTACTCGTGGAAACTTTTTCAATGCCAGAACTTGCGGAAGCTGAAGCTTGATAAGTAAAACTTGCTGACTTAACACCGTCAAGTTTGGCAATCTTTTGAGCAGTTGATTCATCAATAGTTGGCAAATCAATATTAAATCGTTTCCCCTCAGTAGCGGTAGCGCTTGAACTAGAACTGCTGCTTGAACTTGATGTCGCACTACTTTGCGCTTCTTTGATAACATTTTGCATATTAACAGAGAGTGACACGGTTGCTCCAGCAGATTTTTTGGCATTATCAATAGAAACATAGGCAGCACTATTGATAATTAATCCTGAAAGAACAAAAATTAAAATTGCTGAAAAAGCAACAATTAACAATATTGTCCGTCCAATTTTGGCTTTAGTGAAAAGACAAGCACGTCTTATAAAATCCATATTTTCCTCATTTCTAAGTCTAGATTAAAAATATATATTTTGATTTAGACTTTATTATTGTAAGTTGATTTTAAGCACATCAGCCAATTGATTAAAAATAAAGACTAGTGTAAATGATTGACTCAAGGTCCTTAAAAACTACTTAATTCTTTAAACAGATGCTGTCCCACTCTCATCACTATTTTGGGTAGTTCCTGAATTATTAGTATTACCTGACTGACCATTTGAGCCACCTGTCGTTGCTCCACTATTAGTGTCCGGATTTTCTCTATTTTGTCCAAAGCGATTTTGCATTTGCTTTTGAAAATTGGTTTGCTGTGACTGATTAGTTTGACTTCTACCGATGAAAAAACCACCGACTCCTCCAATAATCAATGTTAACAATGAAACAAAAATAATTTCTCTTCCCTTTAACAGCCTAAAAACCTTTTTCATTTTCTTATCCTTTCTTTTATTGATAAATTGATTATAATTGTTAAAACTTAATTTCAACCCAAGTCAAGCTTAAGCTTTTCTAAAAGGTAAATAATATTTTCTTGAGTATTCTGTCAGCAAACTATTAGATTTTTTAAATAAAAAAAGCCGCTCACAAGAGCGACTTTTCACTGACCATTCTGTCAGTAAATTTATTAATTAAAAAGCGAAGTAAATACAAAGCGCGATTACTGACAGAACAGCTGTAAAGAGCCAGAAAACAATGTCAATTTTCCATTCTGACCAACCAGCAGCTTTCCCAGAAAAACCTCCAAGTTCAAAATGATGATGAATAGGTGTCATTCTAAAAATACGTTTACCACCAGTTTTCTTGAAGTAGGCCACTTGTAACATCACTGAAAGTGTTTCAATCACATAGACAGCACCAATTAAAAGTAAGGTCCATTCTGCATGAAGCAAGATTGAAACAATAGCAAGAAATCCACCTAAGGCTAACGAACCCACATCACCCATGAAAATTTTTGCCGGTTTGTGATTGAAAACGAAGAATCCAAGTAGACCACCAATTACTGACAGAATAATCAGTAAAACATCATACTGTTGATGAACAACAGCAATAACTGCATAAGCTGTCAGTGAAATCGTGACAGTAATTGAAGCCAATCCATCAATTCCATCAGTAAGATTGACCGCATTTGACCAGCCTACTAGCCAAATAATAATGAAAATAGAGAAGAAAATCCCAATATTAACTTGCCAACTCAAAATATGAATGATATGTGATTTTTCACCATGACTGTAAATAAAATATGAAACAATCCCAATTAAAATTTGAGCGAGCATTTTTTGTTTAGCTGTCAAACCTTCATTAATTTGTTTGAAGACTTTCAAGAAGTCATCCAAGAAACCAATGACAGCATACATGGCAAAAACCCACCAAGCGGTAATAAAAGCTGGACTAAATTTTCCAAAAACCAAAGCCGCAACCAATGAAACAACTAAGCTGACAACCACAAAGACAAATCCACCCATCGTGGGAGTTCCGGCTTTACTAGCATGTTGCTTCACATCTTCAAGTGTTGGCTGTCCACCCAATTTTTTCTTGTGGAAGAACATAATGAAACGAGGAATACCAATGATTGTTATAATCATTGTAATTACCGCCGCCACTATTCCATTCAATAACATTTTCTTCTCCTAATTTTTGAAGCTCCACAAAGACCAACTTTGTGGAGCCCCAAATTGATAAATTTAAATTCTACTTAATTACCCATTTTTACAGTGAGCATTTGACCTTTTTTGACATTAGTTGAAGTTTCAATACTTTGGGTCAAGACTTTATTTCCTGAACCTTCGTAAGTCACTTTAATTCCAAACCAATTTGCTAACTGTTCAACTTCTTTTTTAGACCAATCATACATATCAGGCATCACCTGATCTTTATCGTTCGTTAAAAGTAAAATTCGTGTATTCGCCGCAACCTTTTCACCCTCAGCAATTGATTGAGCTGTTACTTTAGCACCTGTTCCAATGATAACTGGACTGATGACCGTACGACGCAAGTTATCCGCCGTATCACCTGAATCGTTACCTTTGTAATTCTCAATCGTCACTTTTCCTGCTTTAATATCAGAATCAGTACTAGAAGTAGCCGTTAAATCACCCTTCATTGCTTCTGCACTTGTTAACAAAGGATTTGCTACCCGAGCAATATATTTAAGCGTCCAGGGTTCTGAAGGAATTTTGACATTCATATAAAAGATAAAATCAGGATTCTTAGCAGGATACATCACTACAGCTGAATAAAGATAATCCTGAGAACCAGTCATATATCCACCAGTAGTTGCTGCGATTTGGGCAGTCCCTGTTTTCACTGCAGCTGGTTCTCCATTTACCATAAACAATGGTCCCGCCGCAAGATCTTGCTCAGGATCTCCTGCTGTTGAATAAGAAGTTCCGTAAACTGGGTCAGTATTTACAGTGAGCATCAAGTCTCGTACCCCACTTGCAGCTTCATTGGAAACAGGGTGTCCAACTACTTCTGCTTTAGAAGTTAAGCTTGTTTTGGTGTTCGTATCGACTACTTTGCTGACAATATGCGGTTCAAGCATTGTTCCGTTTCCAGCAATGGCAGTCCAGCCTCTTATCAATTGAAGCGGCGTGACTGCAACCCCTTGACCAAATGAAGATTGAATTTGTGAAACTGCATTTGATGAAGGAAGCGCCCCTGGATTTTCACCATCTAAACCAGCCCGTACTTTTAGACCGAATTTAAATTTATTAAGGTAACTTCCCCATAAAGCATCACCCATATTCATTTCAATCTTACTCATCCCAATATTTGAAGATAAAGCAAAACCTTGAGCATAAGTTACGGTTTCTGGCAAAGTATAACTTTTATTTTCCGTGACGTCCCAGTCATTAATCGTTGTATCATAAACTTGAAGTTTCCGTTGATAAGTTTCGTTAAGATTAACTTTACCACTATCTAATGCGCCGGCCATTAAGAAAGTCTTAAATGTTGAACCCGGTTCAAAAGCTGATTGTGAAAGCAAACTATTCCATGTGAAATATTTTTGTTTTTCTGCACTATTGATTGTGGTTGCCGTATAAGTTGGACGTTGACTTGTGGCTAAAATCTCACCGGTATGGGCATCAACCAAGGTTCCTGAAAGCTGTTGAGCTCCAGTATCCGTAGCGGATTTGTCCATATAACCTTCAAGGTTTCTTTGAAGTTGAGCATCAAGAGTTGTATAAACATCTTGACCATTTTTAACAGCTTTATCTACTTTCGTTGTTCCCGGAATCGGACGACCGTAAATATCTTTTTGGTATGTTTCTTGACCATTTTCACCACTCAAAACGTTATCAAAGGCTTTTTCTAAGCCCATGTCCCCTTTTAAGGTTTGAAAACCATTTTCATCTTTAGGACGAGCAATTCCAATAAATTGAGAAGCAAAATTTCCAAATGGATAAGAACGAGACACATTAGACGTAAAACCAAGCCCAACTATTTTTTCATTCTCTGCTGCCTTTTGAATCTCTTGCATCTGTTGCAAGGAAATATTACTTCCTTCTGCACCAAATTGAACTTGTTTTAACTTAGAATTAAGTTGTTTTTCAATTAAGCTACGGTCAATCTTAAGTTTACTACTTAAAAATGTAGCGACTTTATCAAAATCCTCTTTCTTAACATAGAGAGGGTTTCCATTTGAATCAACCTGCGTTTTATCAATGACGGCATAAATTGTATAAGTACTAGAGTCGACCGCAATGGGTGTTCCTGTCCGATCATAAATCGTTCCACGCTTTGCTTGAACGGGTACCGTACTCTGATAATTACTCTTAGCCATCTCTTTAAGATTGGTATCACCGACATGGTTGACGGTAATTAACCAGACAAAACGAAATATAAAAACCGTAAACAGCGCAATAGCTAGGAAAAACAGGCTCTTACCTACTCGTTTACGATTTCTTTCTGGACTCCAATTCGTTTTTCTGGCATTTCGTGATACTTTTCTAAAAGGAAAAAAAATTAGTTTTCTTAAAAATTTTATCATTTCGTTGCTTTCAATACATTAGATGGATTTGCTTTTAAACTTGCTTTGTTTGCTGCATCTAACACTCTATTACCAGATGTTAGATCTAAAATGTGTTGGTCATATTCGGATTTACGTGTGGTTTCTTGAGAAATTTTTGTTCTCAAATCCATTGTATTCCCTTGGACTTCAAGCGTTTTGGTTTTTACATAAAGTAGTCCAACAGCCAACACTAAAGCAGCAACTACCATCGTCAAGTAGAATACTTTTTCCACACCACTAAATTTTTTAAACTTACTTGCTAGAACTTCTGGCGCTAAAGTCTCAGTATCAATAAGATAGCTATCTTTTTTTGCCGCAGTTTCTATATCGAAGTATTCTTTTGGCTGTGCTGCCATTTGTTGCCTCCACTCGTTTATCTTACTAAAGGAATTCAGCATTCTCTCAACCTTTAAAATTGGAGAAACTGAACAATATTATTCACTTATATAAGACATCCAAAATCAATCCTCAAGTGGGAAAAACCCGTTTATTAGACCAACATATTTCTTAATTAATCTCTTTGCTTTTGTGCGACTCGTAATTTTGCACTATGAGCTCGATTATTAAATTCCAGTTCTTCTTCACTAGCGAGCACTGGCTTTCGATTAATCAATTTTAGTTTTGCTTCCATTTCTTTAGGAAGCATCGGTAATCCTTTAGGAACATTGACTGTACTATATTCTTTGAATATAGATTTTGTCAGACGATCTTCTAAAGAATGAAAAGTGATTACCGAAATTCGTCCATCAACTTTTAATAGGTCAATGGCCTGTTCAATTGATTCTTCTGCCGCCCCAAGCTCGTCATTTACTTCTATACGAATAGCTTGGAATATACGTTTGGCTGGATGCCCTTTTTTCTTGAGTTCTTTTTGAGGTAGTGCCGATTTAATCAAATCTGCAAGCTCAATTGTTGTCTCAATTGGTTTAATTTTTCTACTTTGTTCAATCTTACGAGCAATCTGTTTAGAAAATTTATCTTCGCCATAGCGGAAAAAAATTCGAACCAATGCTTCATAAGGATAATCATTTACAACTTCATAGGCAGAAAGTGTTTGACTTTGATCCATTCGCATATCTAATCGAGCTTCTTTTTTATATGAGAAACCACGCTGACTATCATCGAATTGGGGGCTAGAAACACCTAAATCATAAAGAATTCCGTCGATTTTCGTTATGTCTAATTCAGCTAACGCCGATTTTAGATTACGAAAATTACTTTTTATCAATGTTACTTTATCTTCTGCAAGTTGCTCACTCAAACGTACTTTTGCGTTTGCATGAGCGGTCTCATCTTGGTCAAATGAATAAAGATGACCAGTAGTTAGTTTACTAAGAAGATACTCACTATGTCCTGCGCCACCTAGTGTCGCATCAACATAAATTCCATTTGGCTTGACTTCAAGCATGTCCACGGTCTCATGTAATAGGACTGTATCGTGCTTAAATGCTATTGTTTTTGGCAAGAGCGCCGTCCTCCTTGTATACTTACGATTTATTATATCACTTTTTTCCCATTTTTGTAGTAGTTTACATGATTATGTAAAGATTTTTTGTAAGAAGTCGCTTACATTGAGATTGATTAGGTCTATCTCTACCTTTTTCAATGTCAATTTAATTTACAAGTGGTGTAAACGAAGCCTTTTTATAGTTTAGCAATGAATACTAAAAATAGACTGAAATGAATCAGTCTATTTTTATAAATAATGAATTTTTTCACTTTTTTTTAATTCGCCACTAGCCATTAGCTCAATAATAATGAGGCTAATCCAACAAATCATTACTAATAGAAACATCAGATATTGAAATAATTGATAGTGACTTGTGCTATAAGTCATTTTAATCATATTTGCAAAGATACGATAAAGTATAGTCATTCCTGCCGTAACTCCCAAAAGAATAGAAAGACCTAAATCACTTAAACCTACATCCCTTAAGCGACGTACGTGTATGGTCAGTTTAGGCATAAAGCTACCGATAAGGAAAAGGATAAATACTAGTTTTAATAAAACTGTTCCGATAAAATCACGGCCAAACATTACTTGGTCAAATTGTCCACTGGCATAAATCAGAATAATAAAAATTAAAGTAAGGGCTCCCCAGCCAATTTGAACCCACCAAAAATTTCTTCTGCTAGCATTTCCTCGAAATTCAAAATAATTTTTAAAATAATCTTTAAACATTTCCGAAAAATTTTCAGGTTCTTTTGAAGCAATAAAATTAGAACTATTTTTTAATTCAAACTCTTTAAACTTGTCTCTTTTAGGAGAACTTGGAAATAAATTGAGAACCAATAGTACAAGAGTTCCTAAGCCAAAAACAAGATTTAGAAATACTAATCCCCAAGGCAAATCAGTATCATTTAATCGTCGAACTGTTATGGCCAAGAAGGCTAGTAAACTTCCTAAAAAATATATCCACAAAAGCCAAAGTAAAAATGAAGCGATTGATTGCCATAAAACTGACAGTTGGAAATAACCCAATCCGTTAAAAAAATTATAGCCCTTTAGTAAAACCACAAAAATAATCAGATGGGTGAATAAAGCCATCCAAAAATCCTTACGACTTGTTCTTTCATTGAAAACAAAAGTCCCTTGCCAAAATTTTTTATAAGCTTGTATCATATTTTACCTTTCTTTTTTGTACTATTCATAAGATCTTGAGTCATCTTCTTCCTCAACTCCATATTTTGTTGGGAAAAGACAGAGGATATAGACAATGAAAGTGATTAAGTTAAAAATGAATCCTAACTGTTGAAGCATTTCTTGATGAATAAACATTGTAAGTAAACCATAAATGGCTGCTAAACCAAAGATAAGAGAAATCCACCAAGGAAGACGTGCATCTCGCAAACGACGGGCTGTCAGACTAACGCTTGGAATAAGAATAGCCAAACCAGCAATAGCTGTAATGATAATAATCACTAATGCTCCACCTGTAGGATTTGTGTATAAATCCGTGACTTGTCGAATGATTTCTGTTTGAGATGAGTCACCTGCTTGATTCATGATTTTGGCAGCTCTTGGTATCATAATCATAAAATTAAAAAAGCTTAGAATAGCAAAGATAATGAAATTCGCCAAGAAAACCCACCAGTAATCTGAACGACTTGAATATGTTTTGAAATCGCCTGCTTTTTTCCAATATTTAATGTATGCTTTAATCATTATTTTCTCCTCAATTTATATTTAATTTACTGACAGACAATTTAGTCAGTTTTTCCAAATTTTTCTTGATACAAATTCTATTTTTATAAAATACTTATTTAAACATTTTTTCAATGTTCTTATCTGGAATGAACCACATTGAAAAAATCAACGCCGAAGCAATGAGCATAATCACCGGTGCAATAAAATATCCAAGAATAATGCTAATGACATTAAGTCCAACACTGATGATATTTTTTCTTACAGTTGATTCAGAAGTTTTACGGTGACCATTAATTTTTAATAATTCCCTTGTTAATAGAAGGTAGATGAAGTTTCCACAGAAAAAGATAATGACATAACCTAGTTCTGGAATAAATGAATTGGGATATATTGATACCCAGTTTGAAAAAATAGGAATTAGTGATAATACGAAAAGAAAACTGATATTAATCCATAAAACTTTTCCATTGATTTTTTTTATACTTTGAAATAATTGATGATGATTGACCCAGTAAATTGCTAAAATAAAAAAACTTACAAGATAAACTCCAAGATGCGGAAGTAAATCAATAAAACTTTGTAAACTATCCGAATCAGGACGTACTAACTCCAAGACCAAAACAGTCATGATGATAGCAATAATGGCATCTGTAAATGCCTCTAAACGCGTTTTACTCATTTCTGACTCCTAAATTATAAAATAAAGATACTCAAATTGTCTATGAAATTGTAATAAAGCTCCTCTCCTCCTTTTCGATATTGTTGATATCTTATTATAACATATTGATTTTGATTCATAAAAAAACTTTAACAGGAATTCTTACTGGTAAAAAATCTGATTTTACTCCAAAATAACTACTTTTTAAAGGAAAAATTTTCATTATCATCATTTTCATAAAAAAAAACGCCATTAACTTATATAGGAGAAGGCGTTTTAACTATGGCATTTGACTTGGAAGTTGGCGCATAGAATAGAGTTATTATAGGCCAATTAGCCAAATTTGTCAGTAACATTTGTTAACGAAATACTTTTTGTTATCATTTTTTTATTCTTTGATTTCTTAATATTTGGATAATGACCTCGCATAATATGCAAAGAAGTCCCGCAGAGACCCCTACAAAACCAACAAAAAGTGAAAAATAAGTTTTATAGTATTCACCATGAATGAGAAAAGCCAAACAAATCAATATTATATAAATCCACGCTTTATTTACTTTCACATTTCCTCCGATAACCTTTTATTAATAATGTAACCATAATTTAATTTTATCATTTTTTGTTTTGGTATATACACATTTGTGGTTACAATATTTCTTTTTTTATGCATATCATTAAAATTGTAAAAATAAAAAAACCTTGACCAAGGCCAAGATTATCTTTAATTAGTTAACAAACGTTTTGCTTGAGCAAGTGCTTCTTCAGTTAAATCTTCACCAGCAAGCATTTTTGCAATCTCTTTTACTCGTTCGTCAAAATTCAATTTTCGCACAGTCGAGGTTGTAATATCATCAGTCGAAGCTTTTTCAATATAAAATTGTCTGTCAGCAATTGCCACTACTTGGGGGAGATGAGAAATCGCAAGAACTTGTCCATGACTGGCAATTTTATGTATTTTATTGGCAATTGCTTGAGCCACACGCCCAGAAACTCCTGTATCAACTTCATCAAAAACAATGGCTGTTTTATTTTCACGTCTTGAAAAGCTTGATTTTATTGCAAGCATTAAACGTGAAAGTTCACCACCAGAAGCGGTTTTTGCCAATGGTTTGAAACCCTCACCTGGATTAGTTTGAATGAAAAATTCGACATGCTCATTACCATTTGCTGAAAATTTCGCACTATCAAAACTGACTTTAAAATCAGCCTTTTCCATATAAAGTTCTGAAAGTTCATGCTTGATATCTTTTTCAATTTCTTTGGCGATTTGATGACGGGCTTTATTGAGTTCTTGGCTCGCTTCAAGGAGTTCAACTTGGGCATTTTTAACTGATTTTTCCAGACTGACGGAATCATTTTCTGAGCCTGTGAGTTCTGAAAGTTCAAGTTGAACTTTTTCCAAATAATTGATGACATCAGAAAGTGTAGGGCCATATTTTTTTCTCAAAGTTGTCAGTGTCATAATACGCTCTTCAATCTGCAAGAGTTCCGCTGGGTTGAATTCCAAATCACTCATGATGCTTTGAATTTGATTGGCAACTTCTTCTAATATATAATAACTTTCAGCAGTTTTGTCAGCAAGTTCTTGATAATCCTTATCAAAATTGCCAATTCTATCCAATTCGGTCATTGTCGTCCGAATATTATTCAGGCTTGAATAGTCGTTGTCTTCATCTTCTAGTGCTAAATATGCCGTACTTAGAGAATCCGCAATATTTTTTATATTATTTAATTTTTCACGGCGATTAACTAAAAGCTCATCTTCTTCAAGATTAATTTCTGCTGCTTCAATTTCTTCAGCCTGAAATTGGAGAATTTCAATTCTTTGGGCAAATTCTTGTTCATTTTTTTGACGAAGATTCAATTGTTGCCGAAGATTTTTAAAGTTTTCAAATTTATTTTTGTAATTATTTTTAATGACTTCAAAATTTTCATCTCCAAACTCATCCAATAAACGAAGATGACTTTTGGGATTCATCAGTTCTTGACTGTCATGTTGACCATGAATGTCTACTAAAAATTCTCCAATTTGACGAAGTCTTGTTAAATTGACCATTTGTCCATTAATTCGACAGACAGAGCGACCATTCGCAAAAATTTCACGTCGCAAAATAATTTCAGAATCTAATTCTTCAAAGCCCAATTCTAATAAAGCAGAATTTAATTCTGGTGTTTTTTCAAAGAAAAAGAGCCCCTCAATTTCGGCTTTACTAGCGCCATGACGCACGAAATCACTTGATGCACGTCCACCTAATAATAAGGACATGGCATCAATAATAATTGATTTTCCAGCCCCTGTTTCCCCAGTTAAAATAGTCATTCCACTTTCAAATGAAAGATGAATTTCTTCAATAATTGCAAAATTTTTGATTGAAATCTCTTGTAACATCAAATTTCCTTTCTCAAAAATAATTAACAAGGCTGTCAGTACTCCAACAGCCTTGACTTGTCCTTTTGGGCATCTCTATCATTATATTTTTTACTGACAGCTATGAACAATTGGCCCACAATGAATAAGCTGCCTCAACTCTTTTTTCTGACGACTTATCAAATATTTAATCAGTAAATTTAAAACTCTGTCAGTAAATTATAAAGTGTTTTAGCTTCTTCTTCGATTTCAAAAATAACCAAGGCACTATCGTCATCAATGATAATTGAAAAAATATCGTCTCCATATTCTTCCAGAAGATAATTTTTCACAAGACTGGTTGTTCCAGGATTTGCAAGGATCCAAAGCATGTTATCTTTCATCTTTACACCTGTAATTGCATCAAAAGCTAAAGCTTTGTGAAGACTTGATTGTAAAACTTCCTTATTTTTAGGTAAGTCATATCGGTAACCACCCGACTCAGCCGGAACTTTAATTAAAGCCAGTGATTTTATATCACGCGAAACGGTTGCTTGAGTGACATCAATTCCATGAGTTAAAAGGGTATTCACAAGTTCTTCTTGAGTTTTAATTTCATTTTCTCGGATAAATTGAGCAATAAAGTTTAATCGTTCTTCTCTTTTCATAGTTCTTCGCTTTCTTCTTGTAAAACTGATTCAATATTAATCTGCTGAGATATTTCGGCTTTTTCATCTTTAAGTAAATGGACAAGAAATTCGACGTTTCCAGCTCCTCCCTTGATTGGTGAAAAGGTCAAGCCTTTTATTGAGAATCCAAGGCGAGTCGCTGCTGCTAAAACTTTTTCAATGGTCATTTTGTGAACTTTTGGGTCGCGGATAATTCCGTTTTTTCCGACTTGCTCACGTCCGGCTTCAAATTGCGGCTTAATAAGTGCAGCTACTTCTCCACCTTCTTCTAAAATTTCATAAAGGGGTGGGAGAATTAACTCCAGTGAGATAAAACTGACATCAATGCTTGTAAAGGCCGGTCTTCCTTGCTCAAAATCGCTTAGAAGGGCATTACGAAAATTAAATTGTTCCATCACAACGACTCGTTCATCAGAGCGAATTTTCCAAGCCAACTGATTGGTTCCAACATCTAAAGCATACACTAATTTTGCTCCATTTTGGAGCATCACATCAGTAAATCCTCCCGTTGATGATCCAATATCAAGACACGTTTTTCCTTCAATTTTTATATTAAATTCTTTGAGCGCTTTTTCTAATTTTAACCCTCCTCGACTAACATATCGTAATTTTTCACCTTTAAGTCGGAGTTCCGTTCCATCATCAATTTTTTGACCAGGTTTATCATAACGTTCCCCAGACTTACTATCAACAACTAAACCCGCCATTACTCCTCTTTTAGCTTGTTCCCGTGTTTCAAAAAGTCCTTGATTTGTGGCAAGTACGTCAATTCTTTCTTTCATTTGTATCTTTCTTTATTATACGTATTTTTTCTAAAAATGTAACCAATAATCATCTATTTTTATATAAAAATTGGTTCAGTCCCTTAGATTTAATCTCATCACATCTATTTTTTGCTTTTTACTTCCAAATTCTAGTTCTGTTTCTTTAAATTTTATGTATCCTAATGATTTCCAAAATTTCAAAGCAGCAATATTGACTTCTAATACACCTATTCTCAAACTATTAGCACCTAAATGACGAGCTTTTTCGACCAAAATTTCATGAACCGCTTTACCTAAGCCTTGATGCCGAACTTCTGGAACAAACTCAAGCAACCCTAGCATAAATTCACCTTTTGTTGGAAAATCTTTCAATAAATCCACAAGACCAATCAAAATACTCTTATCGTTAAAAATGCCATAGACAAACTTGTCGGATTTAGTTTTTTCAGGCGGTAATTCATTCAAAAAGCTCTCACATTCAAGCTGAGGATTTGACTCTCCGCTCTCAAGAATAGCATAATCACTGGCTTCTTCAAAAAAATGCTCAATGATGTTTTTATCATTCTCTGTGAGAATTCTAAGTTCAAAATACATTTATTCCACTTCCAGTTGTTCAATTATTTTGAAAATCTCGGAGCTGTCAGTAACATTCAACTCTGTCAGTAATTTTTTTACTTCTGACAACTTATCTGTCAGTGATGTTTTAGCTCCTTCAAGTCCTAAATGCGCAACATAAGTCGACTTTTCTTCTAAAACATCCTTTCCAGGCGTCTTACCCAGTTCAGCAAAAGTGGCCGTCACATCTAAAATGTCATCACGAATTTGAAAAGCTAATCCTAAAATTTGTCCGACTACACGAAGTTTTTCGATTTCTTGATTTGTTTTTTGGGCTACGATTCCAGCAGCCACAAAAGGAAAAGTTAAAAGTCGACCCGTTTTTAATCGATGAATTTGCTCAATCTGAGTCAAAGTTAAATCTTTACCTTCACCAGCCATATCCAAAATTTGACCAGCAACCATTCCATACGAGCCCGAGGCATAAGCCAATTCGCGGGTCAATGATACAATTGTTTGCGCCGACAAATCGCTACTTGAAAGAACATAAAAAGGGTCGAAAAATAAAGTATCTCCAGCCAGAATTGCTGTCGCTTCATCAAATTTTTTATGGTTCGTTAACTTTCCACGACGATAATCATCATTGTCCATCGCAGGCAAGTCATCATGAATTAACGAGCCCGTATGAATCATTTCAAGCGCTGCGGCCACTTGATAATGGGCCGTTGTAACTTCCAAATCAAAAGCTTCCAAAAGATTCAAAAAAAGGAGAGGACGAATTCGTTTACCGCCCGCCATTAAGGAATATTTTGCTGGCTCAGCTAATCCTTTTGGAAATTCAGCGCTTTCATAAAATTCAGTTAAAAAATGTTCTAGCTTTAATATCTTCGTATCCATTACCCTAATTATACCAAAAATTTTGTGTTCTTTGCTGATAAGACTCATTGGCTCTTGAAAGACTTTGCTTTCAAACTTTAGAGCTTTATATGATAACTGGCATCAATCAAATGTTAAATAAAAGAAGACTTTTTGATTCTATTTGAATAAAATAAAAAAACAACTCAAAATGAGCTGTTTACACTTTTTTAACTTATTAAGGATTCCACTCTTTCTAAAAATTATCAATACTCGGTTATCGACAAAATTCTTGCAATATTTTCACTGGTTCTTTCAATATTTTTTGTCCCACTTTTCAAAGCTTCTGGTAAAGTCTGAGCTGTTCCCTGAATCCCAAAAATAGCCGTCATCCCTTCTTCATATAAAACCTCAATCCCCTCACCAATGTGACCCGCCAAAGCAAAGCAAGGTTTTTTATATTTTTTCGCCAGTTTAGAAACACCGAATGGAGCCTTGCCAAACTTAGTTTGATAGTCCATTCCACCTTCTCCCGTAAAAATATAATCGGCTTCTTTTATTTTATCTTCTAAATGAATATTGTTGGCCACCAATTCAATTCCTAACTTCATCTCGGCATCAGTAAAAGCAAGCAATCCCGCTCCTAAACCACCAGCTGCACCTGCTCCCGCTTTATTTTTTATATCTTTCCCTAAATCTCTATATATAATATTTGCATAATGGTTCATGTTTTCGTCCAATTCTTCAACCATTTTAGCTAAAGCTCCCTTTTGTGGCCCAAAAACATAAGAGGCGCCATTTTTTCCCACTAAAGGATTCGTAACATCACTGGCAATAAAAATCTCGACTTCCTGTAAACGTTTATCAAAGTTGCTCATGTCAATCTGGTTGAGCTTTTTTAGAAATCCGCCCCCACTAGGAATTTCTTGTCCTTTCTCGTCCAGAAATTTTGCCCCCAGAGCTCTGGCCATTCCAGAGCCACCGTCATTAGTTGCACTTCCCCCAATTCCAATAATAATCTTGTGCATACCTTCATCAATGGCTGCTTTAATAAGTTGCCCTGTTCCGTAAGTAGAAGTTATCAATGGATTTCTATCTTTCAAGGCCAATAATTCTAAACCACTCGCCTTGGCCATTTCAATTACTGCCGTATCTGAATTTCCTAAGATACCAAAATATGCTTCTACTTCGCTATTTTCAAGAGGTCCTCTTACATTTTTAAATACTCGGCGCCCCTCCGTTGCATCAATCAAAGCTTCTATTGTTCCTTCTCCTCCGTCAGCCATTGGTGCTAATATAATTTCAGCTTCTGGAAATACCTTTTTAATTCCCCTTTCCATGGCCTGACAAACTTCTTTTGCGCTTAGACTTTCTTTAAAAGAATCTGGTGCTAATACAAATTTCTTATTCATTTTTCCTCACTTTCTTAAAAATACTTTGCTTTATTCTATCACCCGAATTGCTAGTTGATTATTTAGCCATGACTTGATACGCGATAGAATATCTTAAAGTCTCTGGTTCCAGTGATTTAGCTGATTTTAACAGTAAAGAATACGCTAAAAGTATCATCTCTAATTTCAATTGAAAACCTTGAGGCGAACGACTTTTACAACGCTCAGCTCCTAGATTTGTCAAAAAAGAGAAAACTCGCTCAATCACTTTTCTACGTTTTGAAAAATTAGGGAAAAGGATTTTCTTTTGCTTCATGTTCTTCCTGACAGGT
>NZ_BCVK01000060.1 GCF_001591705.1 Lactococcus cremoris subsp. cremoris NBRC 100676
TGAATATATAATAAACTATTTTTTTAAACATGTACACGACAGATAGACGACAAAAGAACGACAAAAGAACGACAATCTACCGACACAAAGGTAAAACAACAGTTTTAGAGTAAATAATAAAAGCAGTAATCATACTAAAAACTGCTGACGTTAAGTCAATTTTCAGACGGAAAAACATATACCGACCCTGATGGCTTTGAATTTTAACTTCCCCTGTGGGCAACAAATAAAAGTGCCGCTAAAAAATATTTCAAATAAGAAGGCTGGCACTATTATAAAAAGTCAGCCTTTTGTAAGGACTGCTTTGAAAAAATAAATAGTGGATACTTTGTCATTGACCGCTTCAATCAGTTTTATTGTCATGACCTGATTTGCGATACTCCAGACCCTCGTTTATTGATGACCTTAGACCAGGCACGACCATTTACTTCAGCAACTTATAATGATGAACTCGTTCGCTTTAAAAAGGCCTTCCCTATTATGTGTCAAATCCTGAGAGGAGAATGGAGAGTTGATGTTGTGGGACATTATAAATCCCACCCTGAAATGACTTTAACCTTTGCCGGCCCAAGGTTTTAATGAATATTTCAAAAGCCCTGTAAGTCTATGACTTACGGGGCTTTTTTTGTTATAATAATGTTTGTAGAGTTTATGAACGGTAGCCTGATTGGAGGTGGTGCTTATGATTATTTCGTGGGCAAACCCTCACAAAACATGAAAGGCGAAAATTTTTTGACTGTATTTCAGGCATTGAGTCTCATGATTGCTTTTGCGACCTTGATGATTCTTGTGATAAATACAAGTAATAAAAAATGACCGTTCAGCTTAGCACGCAGTAGGCCATTTTGATGTATGTAGTGCTACCGTTCTTAAAACGGCTACATTAGAGCTTGTTAGTGCAAGCTCTTTTTTCTTTACCTTTATTTTATCACAACTTCTTTTTTTTGTCACTTCCTCTATTTTAAAAAACTGCCTTCGGAGTTCCAAAAGGAAGGCAGCACGATAGAAAGGAATATATTTTAGGGATATCTAAAATATAAAACGATTATAACACATTACTTGAAATGGACGCACAAAAATAATCAATAAAAAAAGGATACTCTGACGAATCGTGTTAAAAATCAGAATATCCTTTTTGCACTATGTTAAGGCTAATTAAAAACACTCTCATACTCTCATAAAGTTGCCATAATAGGTGCTTTTTTTTGCTTTTGTAAACCTTTGAAAAACTAAAACCGCTTAACCATGCGTTTTATGTTGATTATAAGTTTCGGAAAAACAACAATTTTTCCGAAACTTATTATTTCTAGAGTGAAAATCATTAAATTCCCTTTTAAAAATTTTTTCTTTTTTATAATGAGAAATCTCTTTCAGTCAGAAGTAAATTTTACTATGGAGATTTTAAAATTAATGACTGAGATTTTTGATGGAAATATTTATTTAAAACTGAACTCAAAAATTATTTTCGAAAAATATTGTTCATTTTGTGTTTAAATATTTGATTGTAGTCCAGAAGTTACTAATCCAGTAAATGCGGACCCAATAATTACCCCAACTGCTAAGTCTAATACATTTCCTCGTAGAATAAAATTTTTAAATTCTCTTAACGTTATGATTTCCTCCGTACCCAAACTATTTTCTGATTTGTTTTTGTAGCTGTCTGATGTCCTTTTTGGTTTCATCTTGTACGCTATTGATCATCTTTTTTACATCATTAGCTTTTCGTCACCCACTACAGTTGACATAGACCCATAAAAAACTTAAAAACCTTGCGATGTAAGATTGGCACGAAGAAGACCAATCTATAACCACAAGGCAAACGTATTCAAATTTTATTTAAGACTAAAATTATAACAGATTTTAATTAAAGATCGTAATGTCATAGGACTTTTTAGAAGTATCTAGAGGTAAAACTTTCGTTACCTGTCGTTTATCTTCTAAAATATTACCTTCTTCAAGTGAAGTGGAAAGCCCACTCCAAGGTTCTAAGGCAATGAATGGACTTTTATTGGTTGTAGACCACAGAATCAAGTTTGGAAAATCATCAAAATCAACTCGAAGACCTTTACCAGACTTTCTCGAGCGAAGTGTCACGCTGCGAGATTTCAGTCGGTCAAGTGTAATGGCGTCATGAGAAAAAAGTGAGTAATCCAAATCAAGAGACTTTTGGTTTTCCAAAAATGGCGTCCGATCTTGTAAATCTAATAACCCTGTCTCAGGGAAACTCTTTGGTATCGAACAAGACTCAACCTCACTAAATTCAAGAGAATAGTCCTCATACTTTTCGCCTTCTACTAAAGGACAATTGAATGCTGGATGGGCTCCAATGAAGTAAGGCATCGTTTTTTCAGTTTCCAAGTTCGTTACCTGAAACTCGGTTCTAATGGATTTCCCATTTAAGGTATAAACAACTCTTAGTTCAAACTGATAAAGGTAATTATCAAGCATCTCAGCATTTGGTTTAATACTGAAAGTCACGCTATTTTCATTAACTTCTTCAAGAGTAAATTCTTCTTTTCGAACAAAACCATGTCTACGAATTAGACCTGTAAAAAAAGGTCTTTCTTGAGGTCTATAAATAGCCCAATCATTACGTAAACTACCACAGATAGGAAATAGAATTGGTGCCTGTCCATTCCAATACTCTGGATCAGCTTGCCAGAGATATTCTAACCCATCTTTGTCTTTAATCGAAGTCAGTTGACCACCAAGTGTTTTAAACTGAACCGTAAGATACTCGTTTTTTAATTCGATAGTCACAGTCAATTCCTTTCTTTTTGTTATTGGAAAGGCAAATAATCTACCTCGAAGTGAACAGTCTCACATATTGCTACATCGAGTAATTGTAAAACTTCCCATTCAAATTCGGATAATGCTAAATCAGAATGGCAAATCCATTCTTTTCCAGGTGAAACATACCAGTTACTACATTTTGTAGTGAGGTAGCTTCAAGCTCAGGAATTATAGGACAATCTTCGAAATTAATAATATATACCTTTTCAAAGCCTGATCTAAAAATCAGATAACAAATTATTACATTCTCAGGTGATATTACTCTATCACTTGAGTTTCTGCTAATTTCTTATACCAATGTGCTGATTTCTTAGGATAGCGTTCTTGCGTATCAAAGTCTACATAGAACAATCCATAACGTTTTTCATAACCATTTGACCATGAGAAAACGTCCATAAGTGACCAAATGAAGTAACCTTTAACATTTGCACCATCCGCAATCGCGTCTGATAAAACTTCCAAGTGTTGCTTCACGTAATCAATACGACCATCATCATAAACAGTATTATCTACAAACTCATCTTTGTATCCGAGACCGTTTTCAGTGATGTAAATCTTCTTGTAATTCGGATAATCATTTTTCACTCGCATGATTTGGTCATACAAGCCTTCAGGATAAATAATCCAATCCCAGTCTGTGCGCGGAACATAGTCAGGAGCTACTCGACGACCAACACCCTTAATTTGGTACTTAGAGCTTCCTTTTTCACCCTTACCATTGTGAATGATTTCAGTCTCACCATCAAAAGCTTGCATCCAATCACTCATGTAATAGTTGATACCAAGGAAATCATTCAAATCTTTAGCTGCGTCAAGAGCTTGGAAGTCTTCATCACGAAGATCAAGTTCTCCACCATTCTCAGCTAGGATATGGTTGACACCTTCCATCGTTTTATCTGAATAGTGCCCAAGATAGGTTGCATCCAAGATAAATTTGTTATGGATGATGTCTTCAAGTTCAGCAGCACGAACATCTGCTGGATTTTCCGGATCATAAGGGTATTTAGTTGGTAAAGCATGAACAACACCAATTTCACCTTTATAACCTTTATCCTTATACAATTTTACAGCACGTGCATGAGAGACCATCATGTTGTGGTGTGATTGGAAGACTTTGGCAAGATCATATTTAATGCCTGGAGGGAATTTACCAACCAAGTATTGACCATCACCAATTGGGCCAATTTCATTGAAAGTTGTCCAGTAGTTTACTTCTGGAAACTCTTCAAAACAGAAAGCGGCATAATCTATAAAGTGTTCTATATTTTCGCGGTTTAAGAAATCTCCATTTGAATGAAGAGCTTCTGGTGTGTCAAAATGATGCAAAGTCACAAATGGTTCAACATGACGCTTGTGGCATTCAGCAAATAGTTTATGGTAGAATTCAACACCTTTTTCATTTACTTCACCGTAACCCGTTGGGAAAATACGAGACCAGGCAATAGAAATACGAATACCATTAACACCATATTCTTCAGCTAATTCTAAATCAACTGGGTATTTATGGTAAAAATCACTTGCAGGTTCTGCTGTATACCAATAATTGTCTGCAAGATACTTATCCCATGCTACTGGGCCCTTACCATCTGTGTGAGTTGCACCTTCTGCTTGATAAGCAGCTGTAGCACCACCAAAAATAAAATCTTTAGGAAGTGTTTTAGTCATAAGTGTAAGTCCTTTCAAAAAAAGCATTTGAGACGAGATTCTGTGTTCTGAAAACCAAGGAAATGGAATGAGTGATCTCGTCTCAAATAACTTTTACAAATTTATTAATCAAACTGTTGTTGAACAAATGCAAGAGCACCTTTTCCGTCACGTGTCAATTTGATATATTGAGCTCCTTCAGTTTTTACAAGTTTAATGCCCAATTTATCTGTTTCAGCCTTCATATCATCGAAGTTTGAAGCGACCTGTGGAGCCAAGATTACCAAGTCAAACTCTGGCAACATTTCACGGTGAGCACCGTAACCACCCGCTGCCGCCTTGACTGGAACATTGTATTCTGCTGCTGCTTTGTTCAAGGCATTGGCAAGCAAGCCACTTGTACCTCCACCTGCACAAAGAACAAGGACATTAGTTTCTTTTGTGATATTATTGTTTGCTGCTACATCTTCTTTAGCAACGCCTGCTTTTCCAAGAACGGCATCTGCTTTAGCAGTATTGAAGTTTTCAGCTACTTTTTCTTTAAGAGCATCGTTTGTTTTACCAGAACGTTCTTCTTCAAGAATTTGTTCATCGTATACCTTAACAAATGGGTAATAAATGATAGTATCAACAACTACCAAGAGTCCGGCTAAGATAAATGATAGAACTTGGAAGTTAGTACCGAGTACAATTCCCAACGGACCAGGAGTAACCCATGGAAGGTTGGCAGAGAATGAGTTCATGTTCAATGTGTCAACAAAGAATTTAAAGATCCAAACGTTGACAATCGGAGTGAAAATGAACGGTACAAAGAAAATCGGATTCAATACGATTGGTGCACCAAATAAGATTGGCTCATTAACCCCAAAGAATGTTGGAACAACTGAGGCACGTCCGATGGCACGGTTACGATCTGATTTACAAATCCACATGAACAAGAATGGAACAATCAATGTAGCTCCTGTTCCACCCATGGTAGCAATAAACATTTGAGTACCAGAAGTGATAACTTTATCTGCATGTTGTCCAGCTTGGATAAGATGCAAGTTGACATCGATATTGGCATAAGTGATAGCAGCGATTGCTGGTTCGACAATTGAAGGACCGTGAATACCAACAAACCAGAAGAAGGCATAAGCACCAAAGATAAGTGTAATTCCAAGGTAACCATCTGCAGCTGAGAAAAGAGGAGCAATAAGGGTACCGATTGATTCTGCAACAGTTACACCAAGAGTTCCCTTAACAAGGAGTTCAAGTCCATATAGGAGAACAACTGAGACGGTGAACGGAATCAAGTCCTTAAATACTTGAGAGATATTTGGTGGAACATCTTCAGGCATACGAATGGTAACATTATTTTTCACACAGACTTTATAAACATTAACTGTCACAAAGGCTGCGATAAATGCTGTCAAAAGGCCTTTTGTTCCCATGAAGGCTGTCAAGAAGCCTCCTTCTTTTGCAGGCTCAGCTGCCATCAAAAGGAACCCTACCATAGACGCTAGCATCGTAGATAAGAAGTTAATCTGATTGGTCGCAGGTAGGTCACGGTTCTTTGAGTCCGTCAAAGCTTTAGCGGTAGTACCACCAACAAAGAATGCTAGGATACCCATCGAATAGCTATAAGGAGTCATCAAGAAGGTCTCAATGTCTTTTGACCAGTGGAATCCCCAAGCATTTGGGACATAGGCAATAAGGATAAAGATAGATGAGAAAAGGATGACTGGCATACCAGCAATAAATCCATCACGAATAGCACGAAGATAGATGTTTCGAGAGATTTTCTCAAAGAATGGTTTCCCTTTCTCAATAAGTTCAATGAGTTTATGCATTAATTACTTTGCTCCTCTTTTATAAAGTTCGATGAGGTGATGAATCACATCTTTTAATAAGATCGTAGTCATCAAGTGATCCTGACCATGCATCATAGTAACACTGTATGGAAGTTCCTCCCCAGAAGCTTCTCGAGCCAACATAGCTGTCTGAGAATTGTGAGCCTCTGCAATGCAACTTCCTGCTTCTACTACAAGACTATCTGCCTTAGCGAAATCACCATTTTCAGCCGCTTTAAGCGCTTCTAAAAGTTTGGAGCGAGCATCTCCAGCATAAGCAACAATTTCAAACCCCAAGAGAGTCATCTCTTCTCTGTTCACAACAATATCCTCCGTTTTATGTTTTTACTATACTTTATCAGTCCATGGACTAGCTGTTTTAACAAGAACTTTGTTAAGTTCATCAATATTTTCGAATCCAGTAGTACGCAACCATTCACGTGCTGCTTTTTCACCTTCTTTGATGTAAGGTTCTACAGATCCTGCCCAAGTAGCACGTCCACAAAGCACACCATTAAACTTGGCACCTGAGTCGTGAGCAAATTGCAATGTTTCTTGGAACAATTTAGCAGATACACCTGCACTTAGGTAGATGTATGGAAGGTTAGTCGCTTCTTCTTGTGCTTTAAAGAAGTCAGCAGCTTCAGCTTTACTGTAAACCACTTCACCATCAGCAAAACCTTCGACATATTTAACGTTAACTGGTACTTCTACTTTAAGAACATCAATGTTAAATCGTGGATCAGAGAAAACTTTCATCGCTTCAATGACTTTGCGAGGTTTCACTTTTGCATATTCAACGGAACCTGCATCTGAGATTTCTTCATCATAAGCAAGGATTTCCAAGAAGAAAGGAATATCTTCAGCGACACATTCAGAACCAACACGTTCAATATAAGCTTGTTTTTGTTGGTTAAGTTCATCTGAGCTGTCTACATCATAGTAAAGCAAGAACTTAACGGCATCAGCGCCTTGCTCTTTGATACGCTTTGCAGACCAAACATCCAAGCAGTCAGGCAAACGTTTTGTACTTGATGTATCATAACCTGTTTTTTCATAGGCAAGAAGAAGACCTGCTTCTTTATCCAATGCTTTTGTTGCTGGAAGTCCATATTCAGGGTCAAGCAACATTGAAGAAGCGTATTTTGTAAGTTCATCAGCAACCAAAACCTTTAGTTCTTCCATTTGAGCTACAGTTGGTTCTGTATCTTGATACTGTGCCATCAAACGTTTCAAAGCACCACGTTGGTCAAATGCCAAAGCTGAGATAAAACCGTTTTTATCTGAAAGTTTTTCCAAAGATTTGCGTTTCTGTTCTGTAAGTACCATTTTTATACCTCTTTTACTCCAATTTGTGAGTTTAGTGTTTCGTAATTAGTCATATTCACATGCCCTGTCATTGTTTCTTGAGCATTTAACATACCCAATGTCATCGCATGTTTTAATAAGTCAGCGTCACTTTTTTTACTATTTAAAGCTGATGCAATACCAGCTACCGTTGAGTCCCCTGATCCGACTGGATTAACAACTGGGATATCAGGAATATCTACCTTATAGAAAACATCACCATGTTTTGCAAAGGCACCGTTTCGACCTAATGAGACCACTATCCATTCGATACCACTAAAAAGTGACTCTTTAAGAACGTCTTTGAGTTCTTCAATATCTTTTGTTACTTCTTTTCCAAGCAACTGTGAAAGTTCCTCATTATTAGGTTTGATGGCAGTAGGTTTAGCCGACGATTTTAGAACTGTTTCAAGTGGTGCACCTGAACAATCCAAAACGACTGCTACTCCTTCATCCGAAGCAAGTTGGATAAGTTTTTCATAATAATCGTTGGGAAGTCCTGAAGGCAAACTTCCTGAAATTGTGACAACTTCTGATTGCTTAATAAGATTGCTATAGTGGTCAAGAAAGCCTTCTGCTTCTTCATGAGAAATTGTTGGTCCTTGTTCCAAAATTTCTGTTTGGTTACCCTCGTGTAAGATAGCAATACAGTTTCTAGTGTTTCCTGAGATTTTATAAAAAGCTGGACTAACAGGAGATTGTTCTAATTCGCTTTCAATAAATTCACCAATTTTACCACCTAAGAAACCTGTAGCAGTAACTTTATCACCAGATTCATACAAGACTCTAGTAACATTTAAGCCTTTTCCACCAGCTGTCTTACTAACATCTTTCACCCTATTCACTGTATCAATTTTCAATGTTTCTAGAGGATAAGAGATGTCTACTGAAGGATTTAGTGTGACTGTCAGAATCATTGGTTATACCTTAATCGTGGTACTCACCACGGTCCCATTTTTCAAGGAATTCTGTAAAGAATTCCTCATCTGCTTGATGTGCATTATGTGTTTCAACGTGTTCGATTTTTGCAATCAATTTTTTATTTTCTTCTGTTGGTTTGTACTCAGCTTCAATGAAAGCTTCAATGATGTCATTCATAAGAAGACCACCAGTAATCATTCCACCAAAACCGATAACATTCGCATTAAGTTCTTCCTTAGCATATAGAGCTGACGTCATATCACGAACCAACGCTGAGCGAACACCTGGAACTTTATTTACTGCATTGTTAATGCCGACACCCGTACCACAGATACATACTCCCAAGTCTGCTTGACCACTTACTACTGCTTCACCGACTTTTTTACCATAGATAGGGTAGTGAGTACGTACGTGGTCATATGTCCCGAAATCAAGGACCTCATATCCTTTTGATTTCAAGAATTCTGATACTGCCATTTTTACATCTGTGACAATGTGGTCACATCCAATTGCGATTCTCATTTTTTAACTCCTTTTCTTAACACATCTTGTTAAGCATATCTACTCGGACTTGATGACGTCCGCCATCATATTTACCATTGACGAAAGCTTTAGCGATGTTTTTAGCAAGCTCATCACCGACGATTTCAGCGCCAACCGTAATCATTCGTGCATTGTTATGTCCACGTGTCATATAAGCTGAGCGTTCATCTGAAACTTCTGCTGCAACCATACCTTTAATTTTAGTTGCTACCATGAATGGACCAGCTCCATAAGCATCAATTACAATACCTAAGTTTTGCTCATCTTTATTTACTTCAGAGGCAACTGCCAAGGTAACATCAACAAAATCTTGTCCGTCCTTAGTCACATCAATTACCTCAAAACCTTCTTCTACAAGAAAATTTTTCACAACATCTTTTAATCTCGTACCTTTGAGATCTGCACCAACAACAATAGCCATTTGGACTACCTCCTAAATTTTAAAAAGAAATGCTACGTAGAAGTAGAAAATATTTTGCAAAATGTTCAAGATAACGTTTTCATCATTTCTTTGTTTATATGATATCAAACATTCAAACAAAAAGCAACTATTTTTGTTAATTTTTTGTTTTTTTTTATTTGTTTTTTTAAAAAATAGATAACACCGTTAAATTATTGTTCATTTTTGTTCATTTAATCCATCACAAAATGGACGTGAAATATCTATTCAGGTATTACAAAAGTCTTTTACTTTCTATAACTTAATGATTAAGAGGTCCTACTTTATTTTCGTCTTATACAAAATCTGACCTAAGCTAATATACGTCAATCCTCTGTTCTTATTTCATCATCTAACGTTTGTTTTTGTTTGAAATTGTTTGTTTTACCTTGAAAATATTATCTTTTATGATACAATTAAAAGAGAATTATCTTTGGAAAAAAATTACTTTATGAAAGAAAAGTCTTCATATGAACAAAAAACGACGATTAGAAAAAATTTTAGATATGTTAAAGATTGATGGGACCATAACCATAAAAGAAATAATAGATGAACTAGATATTTCCGATATGACAGCCCGTAGAGACCTTGATGCTCTAGAAGCTGATGGACTTTTAACACGTACTCATGGTGGTGCACAATTGCTTTCCTCTAAAAAGCCACTTGAAAAGACACATATCGAGAAGAAAAGTCTAAATACAAAAGAAAAAATTGACATTGCTAAAAAAGCCTGCTCTTTAATCAAAGATGGCGATACTATTTTTATTGGACCCGGAACTACACTTGTACAACTGGCATTAGAATTGAAAGGTCGTAAAGGTTATAAAATTCGTGTCATTACAAATAGTCTCCCTGTGTTCTTGATTCTAAATGATAGCGAAACCATTGATTTATTGCTTCTTGGCGGTGAATATAGAGAAATAACTGGAGCTTTTGTAGGTTCAATGGCTTCGACAAATTTAAAAGCAATGAGATTTGCCAAAGCTTTTGTTAGTGCAAATGCTGTTACCCATAATTCTATTGCTACATATAGTGACAAGGAAGGTGTGATTCAACAACTTGCCCTAAACAATGCTGTAGAAAAATTCTTATTAGTAGACAGTACTAAATTCGATCGATACGATTTCTTTAACTTCTACAATCTAGATCAACTCGATACCATCATTACAGATAACCAGATTAGCCCTCAACACTTAGAGGAATTTAGCCAGTACACTACTATTTTAAAAGCGGACTAGAATTATGACTTATAAAAATATTGGACTACTCTTAAATAATTAGACATAAAAAAAGCACCGTATGAATCAAACAATTCTACGGTGTTTTTTTGTTATTTCTAATGTATGGTTTGTCGAAAATATGTACACATTATTTAACTTTCCAAAAAATTGGAGTTTTCTTGATAATTGGATATCTCCTACTACGAACATATCTATTCCCTTTTTATGGTATACTTTTTAGTGGCGTACCTTACCAATGCAGAAATGCCTTAGGGAGGGGGTGAGATAATGCTTCTGCAAATCTTCGTATCAGTAGTCGCTCCTATTGTGGTTGGAGTAATCCTTGAGCTGGTCAAGGATTGGTTAAAATACCGACATAAGCGCCATTAATCCACATTCGCTCAGTTTCGCAGAACTGGGCGTTTTTTGTACAAAAAAACTGAGGAATTCGCAGTTCCTCAGTTCCTATTGTGAGATACCACTCCCACAAATCTTCGTTAACTAAATTATAACATTTCAATAGTCTTTGTCAATAGCTTGATTTTTTGCTTTTATAAATCTTCGTTTTTGAGTCGCAATACTGATACCAGTTTTTCGCTCAATCATCTTGTAAGTCATTCCTTGCTGTTTTAACTCATAAGCAAATTGAATTTGTTCTTCGGTAAATTTTTGAGGACGCCCTTCCCTAAAACTTGGATCATGAAGCTTAGCAAAATTTTTTCCTTCCTGAGTCCTGGTTACAATAAGGTCTCGTTCAAACTGCGCAAAAGCACTGAAGATGGTAAAAATCAGCTGACCAGTAGGTGTATTATCAATAAGACCAATATTTAATATATGAACCTTAATTCCTCTATTAAATAACGATTGAACAATTTCTAAAACTTCTCTAGTGTTCCTGGCTAATCGGTCTAACTTTGTCACAATTAAAGTGTCACCATCCTTTAACTTTTTAAATACTAGATTAAATTGTGGACGTTCGACTGTAGTTCCAGTAAACTTTTCTTGGAAAACTTCTTCTGCTCCTGCTTCTTTCAGAACTTCAATTTGAGATTCTAATTTTTGTTCAAAAGTACTGACACGTGCATACCCAATTTTCATATTTTGACCTCTATTAATAACCCTAAGTTGTGAGTGATGTTATCCTTAAATCTTAGAGTCACTATTGTATAATTTAGACAAAGGACAAAAACATGCAAAAACGCTACTCAAAAGAATTTAAAGAAACCCTTATCGCCTTCTATCATTCTGGTCAATCCGTCACCCAGCTGTCTAAAGAATACGACGTGGCCCCTGCAACAATTTATAAATGGATAGACCTCTACTCTAAATCTAATGAAAGCTCCGTCTCTAAAGCTGATTTTCTAGAATTAAAAAGACAACTGGCTAAAGTTAAGGAAGAACGAGACATCTTAAAAAAAGTATTGACCATATTCGCCGAGAAAAAGAAGTGAGTGCTGCGGATATGGCTCAAACCATACAACCTTTAGCACTCAATGTCAGACTAAGCTGTCAACTCCTTGATGTTCCTGAATCAAGTTATTATGAACGGATTAACCGACATCCATCTAAAACTCAATTAAGGAGACAATACCTGTCACTCAAAATTTCTCAACTCTTCAATGCTAACCGAGGAATCTATGGTGCTCCTAAAATTCATCATCTTCTACTTAAACAAGGGGAAAAAGTCGGGTTAAAACTGGTACAGAAGCTAATGAAGCAAGTTCTCCGGTTATTTGTGTTTGACTTGAACGCATCCATTCTACTAACTCTGCTTTGACAACTGGTCGATTCATCATGGGGTTACTTGTACGTTTATATGTTTCAACCATTTTTAAAGATGGACTCCTTTTTCAACTAATTTTTCTAATTCACTCAATCGATTTTCAAAAAGCTCAAAGGCAGCATCTAAATAATCGGTAGATTCCATATCAACTCCAGCTTTGGCAATTACTTCTAAAGGATAAGCTGAAGAACCAGCCTTTAAATATTCAAGATATTTTTGACGATCCTCAGTTGAACCATGAACAACTTTTTCAGCCAAGAAAGTTGCCGCAGCAAAACCTGTTGCGTATTGAAAAACATAGAAATTATAATAAAAATGCGGAATTCTAGCCCATTCATACTGAATTTCTGGATTTTCTTTGACTGCTAAATTATAGTATTTTTCATTTATTTCGCCATAAAGTGAGTTTAAGTATTCACTTGTTAACACTTCACCGGCAGCATCTGCTTCATGAATTTTTTGTTCAAATTCGGCAAATTGACTCTGACGGAAAACAGTTCCACGGAAACTATCAAGCCAGTGGTTCAAAAGGGCGAAGCGCTCCTTATCATCTTTACTTTCCTTTAATAAAGTTTCAGTTAAAATATTTTCATTTGTAGTTGAGGCAATTTCAGCTAAAAAGATTGGATAATTCCCATAAACATATGGTTGGTTTTCACGCGTGAAAGCACTATGCATTGAGTGCCCCGTTTCATGAACTAAAGTAAAAAGATCATCTAACGTTTCTTGCCAATTTAGAAGCATAAAAGCATTGGTATCATAAGATCCACCTGAATAAGCACCCGAACGTTTTCCGATATTTTCTTCGACATCAATCCATCTTTGTTCAAAAGCTGCTTTAACTTTTCCTTTATATTCTTTACCAAATATCGCTAAAACTTCTTCTGCTTTTTTCACTCCATCTTCATAGTTAAATTTATAATCTAAATTAGATAATGGAGTATAGATATCATACATCTTTAAATCAGTAATTCCTAAAATTTTCTTGCGTAGTTCAATATAACGATGTAAAAGTGGCAAATGTTGATGAATGGCCTCCATCAAAACATCGTAAACTTTTTCTGGAACAAAATTATTAGCCAGAGCAGCTTGACGGGCTGAATCATAAGAGCGGATTTGGGCATTAAGATTATGGACTTTTACATTAGTCTGTAAGGTCTTTGCATAAGTATGCTGATATTGTTCATAATTACTATAAAGTGCTTTGTAGGCTGCTTTTCGTACTCCCCTATTCTTACTTTCCATTAAGGAAGAGTAATTTCCATGCGTGAGTTGGATCATCTCATCAGATTCATTTTTGACCATAGGTAACTTAATATCCGCATTATCAAAAATTTCAAAAGTTTCTGAAGGACTTTCAAAAATTTCACCAGCCGCAGCCAATAACTTTTCCTCTTTTTGACTAAGAATATGCGCTTTTTTTGCAAAAAGGCGCTCAAACATATGGTCATAGTTTTTTAATTTTTGAAGCTCCCCCAACCATTTGTTATAAACTTCTTTTGAAATTTTCAAAAATTCAGGTTCATAGAAGGCATAGACCTCTCCGAATTTCACATAGAGGGCTGTTGCTTTTGATTGATACTCCTGATATTTAGCCTCTCTGGTATCTTGATCATTTTTCATTGAAGCATAAACATATAGTTTTTCAACTTGTTGAGAAATGGATAGCATTTTTTCGGTAATTGTCAGAAGACTTTCAGCTGAATCAAGTAAATGACCAGGGTCTGTCTCTTCAACGAGTGAAAGTTCGCTTTTTATTCTAGTTAGCTCTGCTTCCCATTCTTTATCTGTTTTATAAATTGTTGTCAAATCCCAAGTTAATTTTTCAGGAATTTCATTTCTATTCTTAGCCATGAAGCTCACTCCTTTTTATTCAAAATAATTTTTATTCACATTAAAAACTTATTAGCAGAATTTCATTCATTCATATCCTTCTTCTGCTTTTTCATTATAGCATAGAAACGGGGAGGATATACTGCCTTAAAGCTATTTTGCTGAAAATTTATTAAAAAGTTTTCATAATATAGATTAATATTCTGCTTAATTTGAGTAAATTTATGTAAAGGGATTTCATCATCAAAAACTTCAAGTAAGTTCAATCCCAAAGGCGCAATAAAAGAACGTTCAAAAGTCAAATTCAACAAATTTTCACCTCTTTGGTAATATTTTTCCTGAAGTTTCAACCATTTTGGTGAACAATAATAAAGTTGCCGACGAATAAATTCCGCTAGTTTAAGATCAACAATAAGTGGTATTGTCAGTAACTTTTGTGATAAAAAAGGCAGTCGTAATTGCTCAATAAGTCGTCCTTGACCAAAAGGGATTTCTTCTTGTAAATAAATAATTTTCCCACGCAAATCTTCATGAATCAGTGTCTTCAATCTCAGCTTCTGAGTTTTAAAATCTAATTCCCAATAATAGAAAC
>NZ_BCVK01000061.1 GCF_001591705.1 Lactococcus cremoris subsp. cremoris NBRC 100676
GTTTAATAGACTATAAAATTTCAAAGAGGTTCTACTTATGGAAAGTGCAAAAAGGTATGCATTAGTGGGAAATATTTTACAAACGATTTATTTTATTTTCCTATTTATTGCTGGAAGTCTGAACACATTTACTAAATTCTTTCATCTCGTGATTCTTGCAAACGTTGGAGTACGTGGTGTATTTTCAGTCATTCCTCTTCTTATTCTTGTGATTTTGAGTTGGTATGCTGCAAGTCGCTTAGAAGATGCAACTTGGCGAATGGTTTTACTCATTGTCGCGATTATTGCAATTTCCGGGTCAGGAAGCCTGATTCCAGGAATTCTGTTCATTGTTGCTTTCTTCAAATCCGGAAAGAAAGCTTAATAAAAACCAAAAAGACGGCTCTAGTCATTTTTTTGTTATAATGAAATTCATGAATAAATTAGAAGAAATTTCCAATTTTGCGCGAAAAATTCATAGTGGTAGCAATGATGGACACGGTTTTGATCATATCGAGCGGGTTGTGAATCTTGCTCAAAAAATTCTACTGACAGAACCATCAGCAGATTCTGAGCTTGTCCTTGCCACTTGCTACTTGCACGATACTTATGACGAAAAATTAACGACTGATGTTCCTAAACAAAAGACAAAAGTCCTCAATTTTTTAAATGACATTGGAATAAGTAAAAAAGTTAGTGATGAAATATTTTCGATTATTGACAACATGAGTTTTTCAAGTAATTTAAGTGAAAAAAAAGCACTGACTTTGAATGGATAGATTGTCCAAGATGCGGACCGCCTGGATGCGATGGGAGCCTGGGGGATTGTTCGTACACTTGAGTATGGTTGGGCAAAAAATAGAGTCATTTATGACCCAAATCTTCAGCCTTTGACCTATAAGTCTAAAGAGGATTATCATGCTCAGCAAGATAACTCAACACTCAACCACTTCTATGAAAAATTATTTTTGTTGAAAGATTTATTGAATACCACAGAAGGAAAACGATTGGGCGAGAAACGCGATAAAATCATGCATCTTTTTGTCAGTGAAATCGAGCAAGAATATGAAGAATCTCATTTATAAATTTGCTGACAAGTTTGTCAGAGGATTTTTTGAATCTTCGTCAGCAAAATTAATTCAAAAATTGAAAGGCAATATCTGATGAATTTCTTATCCAGTGTATTCAATAAAATACTTACTCAACTTGATAAAAAAAGAGTAAATAAATTCAAAACTGAGCAACCTCTCAAGCCAAACTTGAATTCAAAAACCTTAGTTTTTGCGCATCGTGGTTCAAAATCTAATAATCCAGAAAATACACTTGCTGCCTTTCGTGAAGCCATCCGCGTTCAATCTGATGGAATCGAGTTAGACGTCCATTTATCGCTTGATAATGAATTAATCGTCATCCACGACGAGAAAATTGACCGGACAACAAACGGCAAAGGCTTAGTTAGAAAAATGACTTCTGCTGATATACAAAAATTTGATGCTGGCTCTTGGTATCATCCTAATTTTGCTGACGAAAAAATTCCTCGCCTCTCAGAAGTATTAAAATTACTGACAGATTTATCCTTTAACGGTTATTTAAATATTGAAATTAAAACCGATAAATTTAACTATCCTGGAATTGAAAAAAAAATATCTGAATTAATGACAGAGAGTAAATGGCCTTTTATTTATATTTATAGCTCCTTTAATTTGCAGTCCTTAAAAAGAATTCACGAACTTGAGCCTAAGATTGAAATAAATTATTTAACAAAAAATATTTTACACTTAAAAAAACGCCAAGAAGGCATATTGACCGACTTTATCACCGGAATTCATCCCCGCAGAAATTACGCACTCAAGCACCCACTTCTTCTAAAAGCTTCTAATAGACCCTTTCGCCTCTGGACCGTTAATCAAGAGTCTGAAATGCGCAAAGCTTTTCAACAAAATGTAGCTGGAATCATTACCGATTATCCTGAACAAGCCTTAAAAATTCGTCAACAAATTCAAGAGCAGCCAAAATAGGCTGCTTTTTTGTCCATAAATGAGATCTACTTCACAAAATTTTGAAGATAAAATCACATAGTGTAGCAATTGTAAGCGTGAAGCATTTTTCTTTACATTTTGTTTCACAAAGGGTATAATTAAATCGTGCGTGTTATTTTGTCAAACTTATTTGACAAAATAAGCACAAGGATTTGGAAGGGATGCATAAATATGCAATTTATTAACTATCTAGGTCAAGACGCTTACACCAATATCGCGATGGACAGCTGGCTTCTTTACAACTTAAAGCCAACTGAGCCTGTTTTTGCTCTCTGGCAAAACAAACGTGCGGTTATTGTTGGGCGCAACCAAAATACTTTTGCCGAAGTAAATCAGGACTACATTGACAGTCATGACGTCCAAGTTGTTCGTCGGGTATCTGGCGGTGGCGCTGTTTATCATGATGAGGGTAACATTTGTTTCACCTTTTTTGTTCCAGTTGAAAATTCTGGTTCTGTAAACTTTAAAAAGTTTGTTCAGCCTATGTATGAAGCACTTCATGCTGTAGGAATTAAAGCAGAAATCACCGGACGTAATGACCTTGAAGTTGAAGGCAAAAAGATTTCAGGGAATGCGCAACGCTATGCAGGAGGATATCTCATGCATCACGGAACGCTACTTTGGGATACCGATGTTGAAGCTATGATTCGCTCGCTTAATGTATCCGATGAAAAATTTGTCAGTAAAGCTGCCAAATCAGTCCGTGCTCGAGTAGGAAATATTAAAGAGTTTGCACCTGATGAATTAAGCTTAGGTAGCTTTATTGAAGCCTTGAAATACTACCTCACCGACGAAGGAAAAGACGGCGAACTGGTCTTAACTGATGAGCAGCTTGATTCCATCAAAAAAACACGTGATGAGCAATTTGCTACATGGGACTGGAATTATGGTGAATCACCTAAGTTCTCCTTCCAAAACCACGCTAAATTTACTGGCGGAGCCATTGATATTCAAGTCAATGTTGAAAATGGTAAAATTACCGAAATTAATTTCCAAGGAGATTTCTTGGGGGTTCGCGACTGGCGGGATATTAAAGACCAATTTATTGGTGTCGAATTTGAACCCGCAGCCGTCCTACAAGTCCTTGAAGCAAATAAGGACGGGCAATATTTCGGAACAATTCAAAATACCGAACTTTCTGAAATGTTCAAAGCCGACTATCGAGTCGACTAACTTATTTCACAAGCATAACCTTAGGAAATTTCTCCAAAAAATGATAAATTTCTAATTATAGACACATAAAATAGAAAGGGAATCTATTATGCCAAATTCAGAACAAATCTTAGATTTCAAAGCGCAGCTATCACTGCAAGACACCGCATTTCCAATGCTACAAATTCTTAATGAAGAAGGAAAAATTGTTGACGAAGAAGGTCTTAAACGTGCAGGACTTTCTGATGAAAAACTCGTTGAACTCTTTAAAAGCATGCTTTTTGCACGACAAGTTGACATTCGCTCAATGAAATTAGCTAAACAAGGACGTATGGGATTCTTTGGACCTCACGCTGGCCAAGAAGCTTCTCAAATGGCCTCAGGTTTTGCTTTCACTGATGAAGACTGGCTTTTCCCAGGTTATCGTGATTTGCCACAAATCTACGCTAAAGGTTGGCCAATTTGGAAAGGGCTTCTTTGGTCTCGTGGACATCAACTTGGTAATGAATATACCACTGATGATGGTAAACCTGTAAACTCATGGTTTCCACAAATTATTATCGGTGCTCAATACGTTGAGGCCGCTGGTGTAGCACTTGGACTTAAAAAACGTAAAAAAGATGCTGTAGCCTTCGTTTACACTGGAGATGGTGGTTCTTCACAAGGGGACACTTATGAAGGAATCAACTTTGCTGGTGCCTATAAAGCCCCACTTGTTGCCTTTATCCAAAACAATGGTTATGCCATTTCGACTCCTCGTAGCCTACAAAGTGCTGCTCCTCATTTGGCCGCTAAAGGTTGGGCTGCCGGCGCTCCGTCTATCGTTGTTGATGGAATGGACGCAATTGCCATGTATCTTGCTTCTAAAGAAGCTCGTGCTTGGGCAGTAGCTGGAAATGGTCCGGTTGTTATTGAAGCTATTACAAACCGTCTTGAACCCCATTCAACGGCTGGTGATGACCCACTTCGCTATCGTACTAAAGAAGATATTGAAGCTTGGTGGAAAAAAGAACCACTCGTTCGTATGCGTAATTTCTTAACTGAAAAAGGACTTTGGGATACAGATAAAGAAGAAGCTTATGTTGCTGAGCTTGATGCACGTATTGATGCTGATATCAAGAAAGCAAATAATGTTGAAAAACAAAAAATTTCAAGCTTCATTAAAAATACACTTGAAGTGCCAAGCCAAGCAATGGCAGAACAAATTGCAAAATTTGAAAGCGAGGGCAAATAAGAATGGCAGTAAAAACTTATATTGCAGCAATTACAGAAGCGCTTGATTTGGCGCTTGAAAAAGACAAAGATGCACTCATTTTTGGTGAAGACGTCGGACAAAATGGTGGGGTTTTCCGTGCCACTGACGGACTTCAAGCAAAATATGGTGAAGACCGCGTTTTCAATACTCCACTCGCAGAATCAGGAATTGGTGGAATGGCAATCGGTCTTGCAACACAAGGTTTCCACCCAATTATGGAAATCCAATTCGGGACCTTTATCTTTGAAGTTTTCGACTCAATTGCTGGACAAATGAGCCGGACACGTTATCGTTTTAATAACACTCGTTCAAATAATATTGTCGTGCGTACGCCTTATGGTATCGGAACTAAAACACCTGAAATGCATGCTGATTCAATCGAAGGATTGTTTTCACAACTCCCTGGGGTACGTGTGGTTATGCCTTCAAATCCAGCGGATGCTAAAGGTTTGCTACTCGCATCAATTGAAAATAATGACCCTGTTATTTTCCTTGAAAACCTCCACCTTTACCGTTCATTAAAAGGTGAAGTTCCTGAGGGTTACTACACAACACCGCTTGACCAAGCAGCCGTCGCTAAAGAAGGTTCTGATGTTTCAATCATTGCTTATGGTGGAACTGTTCCTCTTGCTCTCAAAGCTGCTGAACAACTTGAAAAAGATGGAATCAAAGCTGAAGTTATTGACCTTAGAACTGTTGCTCCTCTTGACATCGCATCAATCGGTAAAACAGTTGAAAAAACTGGACGTGTTGTTGTTGTTCAAGAAGCTCAACGTACCGCTGGTATTGCGGCAAATGTAATGGCTGAAATTTCAGAACGTTTTGTCTTGAATCTTAAAGCACCTATTGGACGCGTAACTGGTCCAGACTCAATTTTCCCATTTGCACAAGCGGAAAATGATTGGGCAGTTAAAGCTGAGGATATCGTGAATAAAGTTAAAGAGGTGGTTGATTATGACTGAGATTTTTAAAATGCCTGATATTGGCGAAGGAATGCACGAAGGGGACATTGCCAACTGGTTAGTTAAAGTTGGAGATGTTGTTAAAGAAGATGATCCAATTGCTGAAGTACAAAATGATAAACTCATGCAAGAAATTCTCTCTCCCTACTCTGGGACTGTAACAAAACTCTTCGTTGAAGAAGGAACAACTGTAGAAGTTGATTCTCCTTTGGTTGAGTTTGATGGAGACGGTTCAGGAACTTCTGCAGCTGCTCCTTCCGCTCAAGAAACAGCAAGTTCTGATGCTCCTTCTGGCAATGCTCAAATCTTCACCATGCCTGATATTGGTGAAGGAATGCATGAAGGCGATATTGCCAACTGGCTCGTTAAAGTTGGAGATGAAATTAAAGAAGATGATCCTGTTGCAGAAGTTCAAAACGATAAACTCATGCAAGAGATTCTTTCTCCTTACTCTGGAAAAGTCACAAAACTTTTCGTCGAAACAGGAACAACTGTAGAAGTTGGTGCTCCTTTGATTGAATACAATGGAAATGGTGAATCTTCAAGTAATCCTGCTCCTGCTGCTAGTCCTGCGCCAATTGCGGAAGCTCCTAAAGCAGCCGCTGCACCTACTGATGCGCCATTGACAAAAACAACTTCTACTGGACATATTCTTGCTATGCCATCTGTCCGTCATTATGCTCGTAAAGCGGGAATTGATTTGACTCAAGTACCTGCAACTGGTCGTCATGGGCATACAACTTTGGCTGACGTTAAAGCTTTTGAATCTGGTAGCGTTGCACCAATTGCTCCTGTGGCTCCAGAATCAGCTCCTGTGGCACCTGCGCCTAAAGCTGATAAAGCTACGGAAAAAGCCCCAACTGTTAAATCTGTGGCTGGAGATCGTCGTGAAGCAATGAATCCAACTCGTAAAGTTGTTTCTAAAGTTATGACTGCTCAACACACTCATATTCCACCAGTAACAAACTTTGATCAAGTGGAAGTTTCTAAACTTGTTAAACATCGCGCCATCTTCAAAGAAGTAGCAGCAAAACAAGATATCAAATTGACTTACCTTGCTTATGTTGCTAAAGCCTTGGCAACTACTGCTCATAAGTTCCCAGAAATTAATGCTTCTGTTGACTATGATAAGCAAGAAATTGTTTATCATGAACATGTCAACCTCGGGATTGCTGTAAATGCCCCAACTGGTTTATATGTCCCAGTCATTCATGAAGCTGAAACTAAATCAATCCTTGAAATTGCAAAAGAAATTGCTGAATTAGCGACTGCTACACGTGAAGGAACGCTTAAACCTCAACAAATGCAAGGCTCAACGATTACAATTTCAAATATTGGTTCTGCTCGTGGTTCTTGGTTTACACCAATCATCAACGGTTCTGATGTTGTGATTTTAGGTTTGGGTTCAATTGTTAAAGAACCAATTGTCAATGGTGAAGGTGAAATTGTCGTAGGACAAAACATGAAATTGTCTATGACTTATGACCACCGTTTGATTGATGGTATGTTGGGTCAAACATCACTTAACTACTTGAAATCACTTTTGGCTGACCCTGAGTTCATGCTTATGGAAATTTAATACGATGTAATGAATGGTGCTGAATCCCCTATTCATTACACGCGAATTCCTAACGGACATTCGCTAATCGTCTTATTAGAAAACTTATGAAAAAATATCGTTTTCATAAGTTTCCGTCATAGTTTTTAAATAAAATTCTTAGGACAAGTCTGTCAGTAAGTTTACAACGTTGTAAACCCTAGTTGACATTGAAGTTTACAAGAAAAGAGGAATAAAAAATGGTTGTTGGTGCACAAGCAACAGAAGTTGATTTGGTTGTTATTGGTTCAGGCCCTGGCGGTTATGTTGCGGCCATCCGTGCGGCTGAACTTGGTAAAAAAGTTACGATTATTGAAAAAGATAATGTCGGTGGGGTTTGTTTAAATATTGGATGTATCCCATCAAAAGCATTGATTAATATCGGTCATCATTATCAAGAATCTTTGGAAGAAGAAAAGGGCGAAAATCCTTTTGGACTTTCTGTCGGAAATGTTAAATTAAACTGGGAATCTGCCCAAAAATGGAAACAAGATAAAGTTGTCAACCAGTTGACTGGTGGCGTTAAAATGCTACTTAAAAAACACAAAGTTGACGTAATTCAAGGAACAGCTGAGTTTATTGATAACAATACAATCAATGTTGAACAAGAAGATGGTTTCCAACTTTTGCAGTTCAACGATGTAATTATCTCAACTGGTTCACGTCCTATTGAAATCCCATCTTTCCCATTTGGTGGTCGTATTATTGACTCAACAGGTGCTTTGTCACTTCCAGAAGTGCCTAAACATTTGATTATTGTTGGGGGTGGCGTTATTGGTTCTGAGCTTGGTGGAGCTTACCGCATGCTCGGTTCTAAGATTACAATTGTTGAAGGCTTGGACCACATTTTAAACGGTTTTGATAAAGAAATGTCTGATATCATTGCGAATCGTGTGAAATCTGCTGGTTCTGAAATCTTTACTTCGGCGATGGCTAAATCAGCTACTCAAACCGATAAAGATGTGACTTTAACTTTTGAAGTTGACGGAAAAGAACAAACAGTAACTGGTGATTACTTACTCGTTTCTGTTGGACGTCGTCCAAATACTGATTTGATTGGCTTGAACAATACTGATGTCAAATTGACTGACCGTGGTTTGATTGAAGTTGATGATTCTTATGCAACGAATGTTCCTCATATTTACGCGATTGGTGATGTGGTTCCTGGACCAATGCTCGCACACAAAGCTTCTTTCCAAGCCAAAGTTGCTGCAGCGGCCATTGCTGGAGCTAAAGATGACGTGGACTTGCACGTTGCTTTACCAGCCGTTGCTTATACAACAACTGAACTAGCAACAGTTGGAGAAACACCTGAATCTGTTAAAGACCGTAAAGATGTCAAGATTTCTAAGTTCCCATTTGCTGCAAATGGTCGGGCCATTTCAATGAATGATACCACTGGTTTCTTACGTTTGATTACCGAAACTAAAGAAGGTGCCTTAATTGGTGCTCAAATCGTTGGTCCTGGTGCATCTGACTTGATCTCTGGTTTATCACTAGCGATTGAAAATGGATTGACTTCTAAAGACATTTCATTGACTATCCAACCTCACCCAACACTTGGTGAAGCGATTATGGATACAGCTGAATTGGCTGATGGCTTACCAATTCACGTTTAATAAAATTAAAAATCACTGACGAAATAATCTGTCAGTGATTTTTTTGTGGAAAATTTACTGGCAAAACTCTCTAAATATTTCTGTCAGTAATTTTAAGTTTTCCACTGTGGATAAATTTACTGACAGAACTTCCGGCGGCTTATCCACAGGTTTATTTCATAATATCTGCCCAACCAGACATTCCGTCCAAGAATTTTTTGGATTTTAAATGAATTCCAACATATTCATCATAAAGTCCATCAATAAATTGACGAATTTTTGCTTTCATTTCTGCTTTTATCGAGATTTTCTTTAATTCATCTAAAGAAATTTCTTGAAAAAGATTGATTAAATAAATCACGTTAGGGTCAAGATGACTTCTTCGCAAATCTTCATCGAAATGCCTTGGACAAAGGCAGCCACTAAATTTATATGAAAAATCAAATGGTCCTACTGTTTTATGACAAAAAGCACATTCTGAAAAGTTCAATGAAACCCCAAAACGATGAAGAACTTGTAATTCAAAAATATTAGTCACGACTTCCATATCAAATCCTTGGTCTAAAAGTTCCAAACTTCGCTTTAGAAATCCATAAAGTGCTGGGTCATATTGATTATCAGAAATGGCTGAATCAGCTAAACTTATGATATAAGAGGCATGAGCATTGATGAAAATATCTGCACTAATATTTTTATAAACAACGACTTCACTGACATCTTCGATAAAAGAAAATCCTCCGTCATTAATTGTTGCCGTCAATTTTCCATCAGTAAAAGCTTGTAAGGAACTGGCATAAGAAGATTTTCCAAAATTTTTGACAAAAAACATCCGCTTACCAAAAGACTCTGTAAAAATCTTGACCAATTTATCTTTTTCTTTGTAATTACGACTATAAAGTACTAAACCTTGAGTTTCGGCATCACGCATGATTTTCCCCTTTCAATAAGTTACTTCATTATATCAAAAAAATCACTGACAACTCTTGCAATTGCCATCAGTGATTTTAATTTTACTGACAGATTTCTCAGCCACGTTTTTTAGTTACATAATCTGTTAACCTTGCCATTGCCTGCTCAATGACATCCATTGAAGCCGCATAAGACAAGCGGACAAATCCCTCACCGTACTGACCAAAAGCAATACCGGGAATAATGGCAACTGCATTTTCTTTTGCAAAATCAACCGCAAACTTGAATGAATCTTGCTCCAAATCAGCTGGAATTTTTGCAAAAATGTAGAAAGCTCCATCTGGTTCAATAATTTTAAAACCAAGAGCTGACATTTTTTCAATAATATAATCACGACGTTTAAGATATTCTTTTTTCATCGGCAGGGCATCATCAGCTCCATTTTTCAAAGCTTCAATTGCAGCAAATTGAGACTGAGTGGAAGCCGAAGTTACCAAATATTGGTGCGTCTTAATAATCTGTGCCACTAATTCACGCGCCGCAAAGATTAATCCAATTCGCCAACCGGTCATCGCATGTGACTTTGATAAACCATTAAGAACAATCGTTTGCTCAGGGGCATATTCAGCAATTGACACATGCGGTTGGTCAGTGTAATTTAATTCAGAATAAACCTCGTCAGCAATTACAAAAACTTCATGCTTTTTCAAAACCTCAGCTAGAGCCTTGATTTGTTCACGATTATAAGTTACTCCTGTAGGATTTGCGGGGTAATTAAAAATAACAGCTTTAACTTTTCCTTCACGCTCAATAATCGCTTGATCAAGCATCTCAGGCGTTAAAACAAAATCGTTAGCTCTGGTATCAATTTCAACCAAAGAACCACCAGCAAGCGTAATTAAAGGCTCATAGCCAGGGTATGCAGGGGCTGGAATCAAAACCTCATCACCCGCAACTAAAATTGACAGCAAAACACTAGAAATGGCTTCGGTCACTCCAACAGTAACTAATATTTCATCCTCAGCAACATAAAATAAACCATATTTTTTTAACAAAAATTCACTAGCAGCCTGACGTAATTCTAATAAACCAGCCATTCCAGTATAATGACTTTGATTATTTTCAATCGCCGCAATTCCTGCTTGCTTGACATGTTCAGGTGTATAAAAATCAGGCTCTCCCAACGTCAACTTGATAATATCAGGGATAGATGAAACCTGTTGGTCAAATTGGCGAATGAGTGAAATTTCAATTTTATCTAAATTAGGGTTAAATTTTTTTAATAAATCCATAAAAATCCTCTACTTACCATCCTGTTCTACTGACAGAAATCTTTTGACAATATTATACACTATTTTCAGACTATTTACTTTACTGACAAACCTGTCAGTAAAAAAAGCACTCTAAATTTTTAAAATTAGAGTGCTTTTACTATTTATGGCTCGGCAGGGGCTCGAACCCTGGACCCATAGATTAAGAGTCTACTGCTCTACCAACTGAGCTACCGGGCCAACCTATAAAAAGTTGAATATTTTGTGACCACTTCTAGAATTCTAAAATTCTGTGGTAGTAATGATAAATTGCTTCGCAATTTTTCTATCTGCAACCTTGAAGCAGTGCTTCAAGCCAACTGAGCTACTGGGCCAACTTACTAGCTTATTATACCGATTTATAGACCAAAATGCAAGAATTTTTATTATCTTGACTCAAAAATATAAAGCCAGCCCCCAAGAGTTTGAAAGACAGTTACTCCTTAGTTAAAGGCCTCTGAGTACTGAATTACTCCTGATTTTCCTTCTAATCTACCATCAATTAATTCTTTAATCATAAAGTTCTCATTTGGAACTTCAAAGGGTGCTTGGATTTGATATTGACTTGCTGGAACATAGCCAAATCTAGGATAATAACTTTCATGACCTAAAATGCTGATAAAGGAATAGTCCAAAATTTTGGCTCTTTTTTCAAGCTCTAATAGTATTGCAGCTCCAATTCCTTTTCCTTGATAGGCAGGCAAAACATCAAGAGGAGCTAATACCAAACCTTTAAAACTCTGACTCTGATTGACAATACTCACCTCACTTAAAAGCCCATGACCTGTGATTTTACCATCTTCAAAAGCAACAATTTCCAAATCTTTGATATAGCCTTCTTCATTACGAATTTTATCAACAAGTTCAGCCTCATTACCATAACCATGTTCTGACTGACTAAAAGATTCACGAATAAGTTCAGCAACTTCTTTATAGTCTTCTAAATTTATTGTTTTAATTATCATTATCTTCCTCTCCTAATAAAATCTCTATCATTATTTTAACAGTTATTCTTCAGTTTTTCATTAGATATTAGTAATAAATTTATTTTCTGGTTTTTTAATTACAAGAAATCTATCTAATCTTGATTTTATTTCGATTCCGATAATTATTTGATTAGATTACTTATCTCTGCTATCATAGAATATTGTGATAAAAAAATAAAGGAATTATTATGATTAAACAATTTTTAGGTATTATTAACTCAGAGTTCAAAGACTACAATCGACGAAAATTCTTGCAAGATTTGATGGCAGGGATTACCGTAGCAGCCGTTGCTCTCCCCTTAGCCCTTGCTTTTGGTGTGTCCAGTGGAACTACGGCAGCAGCCGGACTAATCACAGCGATTGTCGCGGGCCTAATTATTAGTTCCTTTTCTGGAGCCTTTTATCAAATCTCAGGCCCAACAGGAGCGATGGCCGCTATCTTAATTTCACTCATTGGCAAATACGGAATGAATGGGATTTTTATAGCCACTTTCATGGCTGGAATCTTTCTCTTACTTGCTGGTATTTTCCGTTTAGGAAACCTTATCTCACTCATTCCATCTCCAGTCATTACAGGTTTTACTTCCGGAATTGCAATCATTATTGCTAGCGGACAAATTAAAAACTTTTTCGGGATTGAACACTTTACAGGTTCTTTTTTTGATTTAATGAAATTTATCGGAGGGTTACATATTGATTATCCCTCAACAATTATTGGAATTTTAACGATTTTATTAATGATTTTTTATCCCAAATCATGGGGGAAAAAATTTCCAGCTTCTTTATTGGCTATCCTTCTTTCAACCCTTGCGGTCCTTGCTTTAAAATTAAATGTCCCAGTCGTAGGAAAAATCCCTACAACACTCATTCCCCAAGCACATCTTCGTTTAACTGAAATAAATCTTCAAGATATGAAAACCCTCCTTATTCCAGCCATAAGCATCACCGTCCTTGGAATGACTGAAAGTCTCCTATGTGGAGCATCTGCTGGACGTGCTACTAACCATCCAATGGATAATAACCAAGAACTTGTCGCTCAAGGAATTGGGAACATTTTTATCCCCTTCTTCGGAGGTATTCCAGCTACAGCCGCAATCGCTCGAACAAGTGTGGCAATTAAGGCTGGAGCGCAAACTCGCTTAACTGGTATTATTCACGCGCTCATTTTACTTTTATCAATGTTCTTGTTTGCCCCATTTATGACACACATCCCACTCAGTGCCCTTGCTGGTGTCCTTATCATGACTGCCCTAAGAATGAATGAATGGGAAGCAATTCATTTCCTATTCAAAAATAAATTAAAGAGTGGGATGATTGAGTTTTTTGTAACTATGATTATTACGGTTATTTTTGATTTGAGTACTGCAATCTTAGCCGGAATCATCGTTGGCTTCTTACTTTTCATCTTAAAAATTTCCCAAATTGAAATTAACAGTTCTCAAATTGAACCCGAACGAATTAGTCAAAATCATCATGAAGTATTTAGCGAATGGACTGTCATTTATATCTCTGGCCCACTTTTCTTTTTAAATAGCAGTAAGCTAAAACAGGTCATTGATGCCCTTCCTACAAACACAAACATTGTCCTCTCTCTAAGAGGTGTTCCAATGATTGATGTCACTTCCATTAAGTTACTGATTGATATTTATAGCGTTTTCCATGAAGAAAATCGCCAAATTGTCTTTGCTTCAATGAATGGTAAATTAAAAGAATCCTTTAGAAGAACAGGACTTATCAATCTGGTTGGTGAAGAAGCTATCTATCCAAGTGTCAATGAATTCCTTTTAGATTTGGTAGATAAAAAGAATTAAATAAAAAAAATAGACCCATGATATGGATCTATTTTTTTATTTATAAATCAATCAGTAATTGTTCTGATTGAATACATTTAAAGAGACTTACTTTTATCTAGAATAACCCCCGTTAATAAAAGTAATATCTTCCGTATCATTATAAGTACTGTAAGCTTTTACCATTGCTATAATCCAATCCACTAAAGACCAAATTCCAAGAGTAAACCCGTTGAATAACAATTTACAAATTCCAACTCCAATTTGTCCACGCATAAAACGATCGACTCCAAGTCCGCCAAATAGGAAACTTCCCAACCAGACAAATAGATGTTTATTGACTGTTTTCGTTGTCATAATAATAACTCCTGTCAGCTTTTATCGTGGCTCAGCGCTTGCACGTAGTTTGATTAAATCTTTAAATTAAAAATTTTGCTTAGATTATTTAGCTTTTTTTAGTAAGGTGTAGTTAATAAATTCTTGTCCTCTCAAATAAACAAGATTCTGTTTCAATTCTTGATAACCCATTTTTTCAAAAAAAGCTTTTGCTGTAATCGAAGAATTAACGCTAAACATAAGAGCCTGAGAACTTTTTTCCAAATCCTTTAACAATTGCTGACCAACTCCCTGCCGTTGATAATCTGCACTTATGTAAAACAAATCAATATAACCTCTATCATCAATATTACCAAAACCGACTATCTCATCTTGATTAACTACAATCCTTGAGTTCGTAGCCAACAAATTATCATTAAAGCTTAGCTTATCGACTTTTGACCAAGCCTCTACTTGAGCTAAATCATAATCAGCAATATTTATCTCAAAAATAGTCTTTTTAAAAAGCCTGATAATTTCTTCCAAATCTTTTGGCTCATAGTTTCTAATGATCAACACTATCCACTTTCTAGTCTCACTTATTATCTTCTTATCCAAATTTATCAACTCAGACACTTAATTTTTAAACAAGAAGCAATGATAAATCTGCTTCATTTAATATTATAACAGAAATTGCACGAATTATTTCATAAAGTTATATTTTGTCTGTTTTTGTAATATTAATTTTTATTCTTTCCTAAATCTTTAAATTAATAAATAAAAAAACACATAGAAATTAAACTATGGGTTTATAAAATCGAAAGATAGTTTTGGCACATATCCAGGTACAAACAAAGTTAGACTGACCTTTTATTGTGGTTGTCAGATAGGCACATTTTTGAGGTACTTTCATTTTACAAAAATATCTCAAGCAATAGATTAACAAAGGTTAATAACAAATGAAGCCCAAAACTATTTTTTATCAGTAGTTTGATTCAAAAGG
>NZ_BCVK01000062.1 GCF_001591705.1 Lactococcus cremoris subsp. cremoris NBRC 100676
TTATTATCTTATAAAAATGTTAATTTTATACAATTACTATTATTAAAACATTATAAATCATAAATGTTTTGACCTTTGTTGAGTACGGTTTCATACTCAATTTCCTCAAACTGAGTTAATTTCCCCGGATCCATCTTAGATACGATAACCGTAGCAACTTTTACGCCATTATTTTTTGATATTTTTTTTGCACTTTTATCAGAATATCTTGTAATTAAAACAGAATTTTCGATTTTATTTTGAAAGTATTTGTTGTAAGTATCGAAATCAAGCACTGACTCTACAGTTGCGAAATTTATAGCCTCTAATGAGAATAGTTCACTACTATATACATAAGATTCTTCATTTTTTAACTCTGGTTTTCTTTTAGTCATTTTAATTTTACTAAAGTTTTGATAACATATCAGTAAATACAGCATAGAAGATATGAGTAATAAATTATTTAATGTAGCATGCTTCTCTATTGAGTTTATATAGTCATGCTTTAAAGCTTGGTAACTTTTATTCCATGGATAATTTGGTCTTTTTTCTTTAATCTTGTCACCACTACTATTAGTTACTAATACATTTTTTAAAGTATGGTAGAAAGGCATATAGTATTTGAATTCTTTTTTTGTTATAGATGATGAATTAAGAGTTAGAATAACGAGTCTGTTCTGTAATTTCCAGTCATTTAGCAATTTAAACAGGCAGTCATGATCATAAAATACCTTATCTCTTGCCCCTTTCCCACCGTTCTCAAAGTATAAATCCTTCGCAATAGATTCTATTTGATTTGCACATTCGAGTATAAGGTTTGCAATTTTTAATGAGTGAACATTACTCGATAGATTTTCATCATCAAATGAAATTTGGTAAGACAATTCAACAATCTGTTTTTCAATTTGCATATAATTAACTTTATAAAAATTATTATTCCTCATAGACTATTTCCCTTCGTCAAAATTATAACATAAAGATAAAAAACAGGGAATTGAGCAACATACAACTTTAACTAAAAACACGTTTCTATTAATATATTAAAGTTCATATCATCCAAGGTCCAAGGTGACACTTGTAAGTATCACCTTTATTATTAGTCCTAAAATTTATAACAAAAAAGCCCGCTGGGAACGGGCTTTAAAACAGATTTCTTAACTACTATTATATCATAGCCCTTTAGGGGACTTTTTATTTGTTTTGTATTTTGTAATGCTATAAAACTGAACTTGCGAGACTATTTTTCACGATATCCTCGCATATAATTTTTCATATATTCAGGATTCTTTGTTTCCCATTTTTTACGAACTTTCTTACGAGCTTCTTTTCTACATTCTTCGCTACAATATCTTGCTTGCTTGGCTGTATTGAACAAATTTTTGCAAGTTTTGCACCGAATAACGCTCATTTTTATCCCCCCTTTCTGCTTGTTAAACACATACACGAGAAAAAATGTACAGTGACGGCGTGAAGTACGGAGTTACCCAGAGGGAGGGGACTATGCCCCCCATAGTTTCTTTAAAAATATTTTCAGATTTAAAAAATAAAATTAATAAATAATAAATTAATATAAATATTTTTTTATTATTTATAAACCTTTTAGTAAGTTGCTCAATGCTTGCTTAGTTCGTTCCGTCTTGTCGGTATCGACTCCGTGCTTGCTTTCATATTCAGATTCAATCTGTTGCATAGCTTTTTGTTTAGCGGCTTCAATTTCTTTGTCACGCTTTAACTTATTATCATTGTAATTTCTTTCGGCAACTTGTTTCATCAATCCATTAATCTCATCACGTTCGGCGTTCGCCTTATCTCTCATCTTGTCAAAGGCTTCTTTGCTCCGCTGTCTGCTCGTCTCCTCTCGTTCTTTGCGTTCAATCTCTGCGCCTTTTCGGATGTCCTCAACCCAATTGCCTGTATGTTGTTTGCTGTTGTCTTTGATTGTTTCTGTCATGGTGTCCCTCCCCCCTTATTATGCGTTCATATCATCAAGAAATGTGTTGCCAAGATATTTAAAGTTATAAACATTTCGGACTGAGTTGTTTCGTTTATACTCTACCGCTCGCGTTATTCTGGTACCGTTTGACGCGACTAAACAGTCAGCGTCTTTATAAACATCATACTGCGCAATACGTAACAACTCATCAGCTTTATGGTAGACCGCATTAGATTCATCAGCCAATGCCTTAAGTTCTGCCATTAGCTTAGCGCCCTTAATATTCAACTCATCTTGTAACTTATCGGCAGCCTTTTGAATATCTGAGACCAATTGATTATAATCATCTTTGGTCACTAATGGAATGCTTTCCAATTTGTCTAACTGCTTTTGATACAATTCAATAGCGTGTTGAGACGTTGAAATATTCCCCTTGGCTTTATCATAAGCTACTAAGTCAGCGGTCTCCTCGGCTTTGATTAATTCCTCATTAGCGATTTTCAAGGCTCTTTCCGCTTTTTCTTTATTATTTTTAAACTTCTCAATTTCCAATAAATTACCGTCTTTTTGATTGATAAGTTCTGATTCAATTTCTTCAAATGTTTTCATTGTGGTTTCTCCTGTATTTATTTGTTAGTAAATATATATTATAATCGGAACTATTGATAGCCCCTGTAATTCCCTATGTTTATTGGGTTGATAGCTGTTTTTATAAGTTAGTTAAAACAACTGATTTTGGTGGGTGTCTTACCCTCATTATTTCTCCTTTATTATTCTGGTACTGTACCAAGTGGCCCACGTTTTGCGACTTTAATCGCCACAACATGACTTCCATTAAATACGGTAGTGCCTAGTTTAAATAACTGGTCAGGGTCATCTTGCCATTTGCCAATGACTTTCATATTATCCAGTGTCTGATTAAAGACAAATGCTGATGAATCATTTACTGTATAAACCATAATTACTTTGTCGCTCATTTTTTTATCTCCCTATGTTTAAACTCGTTTTATTGAAACAATATTTTTTATGTTAAATAAATAGCCACCTAGCCACTCCGCATTTTTATCAACTAAAAGTGCATGACTAAATTTCTCAAATTCCTCTTCATCATAAGGAATATTAAATGGCATTTTTTCATTGACTGTAAAGACTACTGTCTTTGTAAAATTAAAGCTCATTATCAAACCTCTTTTTCTAAATTGGTATAGCTTTTTCTATTTGATGACTATTAGTTTCTAAAATCGTTCTCTAGACCACACTTTTTTTGCGTGGTCAACCACGTTTTTACCACGCTTATAATTCGCTTTACTAAGCCATTGACACGCAAAATACGCTTTTTTATAAATTCTCTATAATATAATATTAAAAACAATAAACTGCTCTATAATTGGTATACTTAAAATGTTAATATACAATCAATAAAATATTATTTCTTAAAATAAAAAGTGTTTTTTGCGTTTTTTGCGTGGTCATTCCTTTAATACCGCTATTTATAGCCCTTATTATTCCGTGGTAAAATCGTGGTAAAATCGTGGTCAAAGTGTGGTCATTATGGTGGCTCATACATTGTTTCAAGAAATGCGGCGACTGCTTTTGATGCTCGACGTGGATTTCCTATTGCAATTACTCTAAAAGTACGACGCTCACCCTCAAAAGTTGGTAATTTCCTTGTAGTTTCAAAATATCCAATAATATCAAGAGCTTCTTTTCTTCGTTTAGGACTTCCAGCACCGTAATAGGTTTCTTTCAATAGCTTCTGAACCTCATCCGTTTTGATTATTGTCTTGTTCCCTTTGATGTGTTCCTCAATAATATAAATTTGTACATCATCAAAATCGAAGTGATCACTGCTGAAATTGTCCATTTCCACTTGCTTAAAATTGAACTTAAATTTATTCTGTCTCCAATAGACAAATGAAGAATACAAAGCAGCGACTCCTGCAAGCGCCGTTGCTTCTCGACTGGTCTCAGATACTCGTTGTTCAGTGAATGCTTCCCAGTAGGGTGCAAAGATTGATTCACGTTCGCTATCAGTTTCCCCTTTAGGACGATTCTTAAAAGCAATGTTCACAGCCCTGCTATTCATCTCAGAAGAAAATAAGACTTTTTCATTTGAATCAATAGACAGCACACCAGTAAGATTAATATCCGCATAGTTTTGGCCAATTCCTCGACCACGATATGTACTTTCAGTAGCCAGTATTTTCAAATAACGTTCTAAACTCTTTCCAATTTCTCCTGATTCAGTCACCAGTAACATTTCCCCTCCATCAAATCCAGCCCAAGCCATTGCGGCCGTTGCCTTATTTGAGAGTTCGTCTAGGTTGACATGTTTCGTATCAAAAATGGATGAAATTACTTTATGACGCAAGCCTTTACCAGTACGTGTCCCAGATTTACTGACAAAGAACCTTGTCTTAGTAATCTCACGACATGCCACCAGCATTTGATAGATTGGCTGTAGTTGCGCATTATGCAAGCTGTCTACATCATCTATCACCATTCCTAAGTAATTAGCGTTCAAGATTGACATCTCAATTACATCAGAGAGTTGGCAATCAAACACTTTAAAATAACATTCATTGTCTTTGATAGAACAATCTTTTAAAATTATCTTTTGATGCAGATCCATTTGAAAGTCATGACAAGCAATAATGGATGCTTTAATTTCCTTAAGAGGTTTTAGCTTTATCTGTTCATCTATAAAAGATATAATTTCTACAACCTCACTAGCTGTGAAATCAGAACGCTTGCCTAATTTATATTCATGAGCAATATCCATCTCTGACAATCGTTTGAATTGTGAGGTTGAAATATCATATAAATATCCATTATGCAAAGCAAGCTTTCCAAATAGATAATCTAGGATCACATTGACAAAACGAGGTATACTTTTACTTGATTTTAATGTAACTACTTCTTTATCTTCTCCATCGTCAGTTTTTTCAGCTTTTTTATTAACTCCACCGTAGAAAATAGATACAGTATTTTGACCATTGTTTAAATGCAAACTAGGTCTTTTGATTCTTTTATTTTCTCCTGTAGACTTTACTGACAGATAAGGATATTCATAAATATCACGATGCAAGATATGGACCAAATCAAGACTTTGAGGAATCTTAGCGCCATCAATGTTTCCAAATTTTTCCCAGGGAAGATTAATCACCTTTTTTAGATTATTTTCTAACCGTTCCCATGCTTTGCGTTGTTTTTCCAAATCTCCGTAATCAGTTTTAACTTCTGTCACTTCTTCCCCCTATTCAGCCAATGAATCCATCAAGGATTCCAATTGACTTTTTTTATACCAAACAGTACGATCTCCATCTTCTAAAACCACTTGCTTTAATCCGTGTGCCCGAAGTTTAGCTAAATATGTGGTTGAAATGTTCAGTTCTTTCAATAATTCAGCTTGTTGCACATATGGGAACTCACGACTTTGTTCAACTCTTGCCTCAACTAATTTATCAACACGATTTAATACTGATTGAGTCAGTTCCTGCTCTGCTTCAAATGATAAGATACTCATGATTTCCCTCCTCGTTTAAGTCTTATATGCAACTTTGGAGCTTTAGATTCATTGACAATTAATATTTTTCTTACTTCAGCACGACTAGGTTTAACCAACCAAGTAGGTAGTATTTCTGTGCTTATAACGTCCATTTTTATAAATTTCATACTTTATCTCTTTTCTTAATTTCGGCTTGTTTTTGAAGTTTCCAACTTTGTGCAAACTCATGAGATACTTTGATACAAAGAGGTGCTTTATTTTGATTGAAAATAATTACTGTTTTTTTGTTTTTTATGCTTTTTAAAAAAACTTGATGTCCAATTTCAGAATTCATTTTTACAGAGAGAATTAAAAAATGTTTATTTTCAAAAGTTCGTGCTTTCTCTAAATCTTCTATTTTGAAAGTAGATGATTGCATTTTAAGCCTCCAATTCCACTTGATAGCCATTACCCATAAAAGTAAAGGTGGCTACGCTTTTACCATCAAAAAGTTTGTCAGTGACATCATCCACTTCAATATGGTGTCTCGATTTTGCTAAGCACTCTGTGAATAATAGCTTCGCTTCATCAATGGTTATAAATTCTGTCATTTGTGTTTCTCCTCAAATATGTTATAATTTGAGTAAAGCAAAACTCATGAAGAGCTTGCCTTACTTATAGTTTAAAAGTCGTTTTGATGGGGATCACTTACGGCTTTTTTTGTTTCCATTGTTGCTTTAATAGCAACTTTGAGTGGTTCGTAATCAGAACCAGCTTCAATCATTGCTATTGCGATACTTTCAAGCATTTTGTAACGTTCCATTTCCACCGAATCAAGGAGGTCTAGGAGCGTTTTTTCTTTTCGCCAGTCAGTATCTCTAGCTTGAATTTGCTTCTTTGTCAGTCCTGTTACTGTTGTAGCAAGCAAACTTCTAATAATCGTATGCCATGTATTACCATGTCGTGAGTAATGATTCCACTCAGAAATAGCTTGATGAAGAGTAATTCCTTTCGGCTTTTCAACTGCTCTTGCAATTTTTCTTGCATAGAGTTCCTTCTCCATTTCATCAAATCGTTTTACAAGAGCGATTTTAAAATTTCTAACTACTTCTGTATTATCTAAATAAGTAATCATCAACATGGCTTGATTTCTATTAAGTTGATAGATTTTTACTTTTTGACCTCGACTATCTGGCAAGGTCGATATTTCAAATATCAACTTACCGAATTGCTCAAAATCTTTTTTATGTTTATTGATGAGTAAACGTAACGATGTCCTTTCGATTCCTGCATATTCAGCAATAACGATATGGTTAGTCACAACTTCCGCTTTACTCATGTCAGGACTGGTTAAAAATGCTAAGTCTTTCATTATTAAATTTCTTTCTAGCGTTTAATACGCAATCCCGTATTTCAACGGCTGACTTCGTACTTTCAATTTTGCGCACGGCCAAATGCTTTTCTACTTTATGACACCTTTTAATCAAAAAAAATATCTTCAATTGTGATCTTTGGAAAAAGTGGTATTAACATATTTTTAATTTTTATTTTTTCTTTATCTCTAAAAGAAACATATCCGTTTTCCTTATTATAATAACTTTGAGAGCTTATATCTAACTCTTTTGCCATTTCGGATTGAGTTTTCCCAAGCATATTACGGTATCCTTTAATCTTATTTATATTGCTCACAATAAAATCTCCTTTCTACTTTATGACACCTATTATATCTTTTCTTATTAGTAATGTCAACAAAAATATGATACTTTTTTCTACTTTTTTGTTTTTTTTCTAAAAAATAATGTTATAATTCTATAAAAGAGGTGAAGTAATGACTAACAATATCAATAAAAAATCAGTAGGACAGCGTATAAATTCTATACGTTTATCAAAAGGTATGAATCTTGAGGAATTTGGAAAATTATTTAGTGCAGGGAAGAGTAATGTTTCAAAATGGGAAAAAGGTCAAACTTTGCCTAATGCTGATAGATTAAAGTCAATTGCAAAAATAGGTGATACTTCTGTAGAATATATTCTTCATGGAACTATGGATGAGTACATTGATACCCTTATGGATAAACTACAGATAGAGCTATCAATTGACAAAAAGATAAATAAAGAAATTACTCCATTTATTATTAATGAAATTAAGAATGTAATGTACTCCAATGCTTCTAGTTTCTTAAATACTGACCAAGCTGATAAAAAATTTGATGAAGTAAAGAAAAATACAATCAAATCTTGGTCTGATCCCAAAAGTTTGGAAAATAATATCTTAACAAATCTTAGTAGAGAATTGCGTACTAGAATCCTTGACACTATGAAATATTCGTACAAAAGTTACTATAATAACGATAATGAAGAGACAAGTGCTGGGGATTATTTAACAGAGAATTCTAGGGAAATACTTGAAAGGCTACATTCTCTAGAGGATTTCTTAGGAGCATATTTTGATGCTTTACGTTTTTTGGATGATCCCCAAATAGCATCTAATCTTGATTCACTTCGTGATTTTACAAAAAAAATAGACCAAAGAATTAAATAGTTAAAAATTTATAACTAATCAGCATAAAATTTTCATGTTCTCAATTTTGCGCACGGCCAAATGCAAAGAGGAGAATCAACATGAACAAACTAAATATAAAAGAATACAAAACAAAAGCCGGAGAGGTGCGATATATTCTCCGTGGCGCTTATATCGGTACTGATGTACTGACAGGTAAGCAAGTTCGAACTGATATAAGAGGACGCACAAAAAAAGACGTTAAAACTAAACTTCAACGTCTGCAGAATGTTTTTATTAAAAATGGATGTATGAAAAAAGAAAAGCAGTTAAAGACTTTTGCTGAGGTTACCGAATCTTGGTTTGATATGTATCAACATACAGTGAAAAGCCATTCAATAGAGATAATGCGGTCTAATCTAAACAGATATATCTTGCCAGCTTTCGGCAATACTAAAATCGATAGACTGACAACTTCTCAAATTCAGCTACAAGTCAATCGCTGGGCTGAAAATGCAGGTCAACCACTTAATGGAGCGATGAGAAGAAATAAAGGGAATGCCAAAGGGTACAAACTTCTTCTTAATGTAACTAATAGGATATTTAAATATGCGATTTCTATGGGTTTGGTCAGCTCTAACCCATGCCTAACTGTCATTGTCCCTAATGTTAAAATGGAAACCACTGAACGTGAAGTAAAGCATTTCAACAAAGAACAACTACAGTCTTATTTTGATTATATGGAGAGTTTGCCAAATACTTGGGTAAATAATGAGCTAAGAGCCATTTGTCGTTTACTGACTGCTTCTGGTTTGCGGATTGGCGAGGCCACTGCCTTATCATGGTCTGATATTGACTTCGAAAAGCAGACAATTTCTGTCAGTAAAACTACTACTGGACACCAAACAATACAAGATACACCGAAAACAAAGCATAGCAAGCGAGTAGTTATCATTGACAGCAAAACAATATCACACTTGCAACGTTGGCATTTATATCAAAAGTCATACTTTTTAAAGCTTGGCCAACCTAATCAATCACTTATTTTTCCTACAAATCAAGGTAAAATACTCGACTATCAACGGCTTAGAAAATCACTACAGGCTACTTTTAAAGCTACCGAACTTCATGATATTGGATTTCATGGCTTTCGGCATTCTCATGCATCATTATTATTGAATGCTGGAGTATCATATAAGGAAATTCAAACAAGATTAGGACATGCAAGTATAAAAATGACTATGGATATTTATAGCCATCTGGAAAAAGAAAAGGAATCTGAGGCTGTAGAACTTTTCGCAAAATACGCTAATTTTTAGAGCTAACGTTAGTAAAAACGTAGGTAATTGTATTTTAAATGAAAATAAAAAAGCTCTAAACCCTGTTAGATAGGGCTTAGAGCTATATTTTATCTTAATAAGAAATTACATCATTTTGTTGTAGAATTCGACGATAAGAGCATCGTTAATTTCTGGGTTGATTTCATCACGTTCAGGAAGACGAACAAGAGTTCCTTCAAGTTTGTCAGCATCAAATGATACGAAGTTAGCGCGACCTTTAGTAGCTTCAACAGCTTCAAGGATTGCAGGAACTTTCATAGATTTTTCGCGAACTGAAATCACTTGACCAGGTTGTACGCGGAATGATGGGATATCAACGCGTTTTCCATCAACAAGGATGTGACCGTGGTTTACGAATTGACGTGCTTGACGACGAGTAGTCGCAAGACCAAGACGGTAAACAACGTTATCAAGACGTTGTTCAAGCAAAGTCATGAAGTTGTAACCAACAGTTCCTTCTTTAACTTTAGTTGCAGCAACGTACAAGTTACGGAATTGACGTTCAGAAAGACCGTAAGTAAAACGGAGTTTTTGTTTTTCAGCCAATTGAAGACCGTATTCAGAAAGTTTTGAACGGTTGTTTGGACCGTGTTGTCCAGGTACGTAGTTACGACGTGCGATTTCTTTACCAGAACCAGTAAGTGAGATTCCGTAACGGCGTGATTGTTTCCATGATGGACCAGTATAACGTGACATAATTTATGTCCTCCAAATATTTTATTTGAAGAATATTGACAGCCTCGAATTCGTTCATTTTGCCTTCGCTTATAGCTTCAGTTACTTGACACAAGGAACATAATGACTTATCTTCCTTGACATAACAGCAAAATGTTGACGAGCTTTCTAGCTGACTGCTATATTCAACTTTTCTATTATACCAAAAATCCTTATTTTGTCAAGAAAAGCTCAATTAGAAAGCTTCACAAGAAGCGCATTTTCTCCTTTATCCCAAAACATTGATTTTTCGCTCGGATAATTTGGTAAATGTTCATATTTCAAACTAAGATTTGCTCTCAATTTTGGGGTAGGAATTTTGAAATGATAGCCTTTAATTTCCATAAAATCATAAGGTCTTAAAGACGTCAAAGGTGGGTCAAATTGGAAAAAAGATACCCTCGTAGCACCTGTAATAAAAATATCTTGAAATTTATTAAGCATTCCCTGATTTCCTGTTTGTAAATTTCCATTAAAGACAAGATTAGTTCCATTTTCCAATATATTATGCTCTCGAGCATATTTCATAACGTTTTCCGTCAAAATCTGGTCATTTTCATAAGATAAGTTCGCCTTATGAGAAAGGCTAAAAGTAAAAAACATAGAAAATAAAATAATCAGCAAAAAAAGATATTTCAGACCATTTCCTTTTCTAATTCCCAAGTATAATATTCCAGAAAAGACCGTCGAAAATGTTCCAAAATAAACACGAGGAGCAGGCCGTAAATTACCAAAAGCCATGTTAAATGTCATTATTGACCCAATCAACAGTATCAATAATAAGACATTGATTTCTTTTTTTGCTCTAAATCTTCTTATAGTAATTATCAATTAGTAATTATCAATAAAAACAGATAAGCTAAGGCAAATAGTGCAATAAATAAAGCGCCTATCTTTTGCAAATTTCCCAGTTCAGGTAATTTATTCCACATCATATAAGTTTCATTTCCATAAGAAGAATAGTGAATCATAAATGAAGCTAGAAAATAACTTAGGAAATATATAAGACTTGCAACAAGCCAACTAGGCACCATGACTTGCAAAATTTGCTGACGTTTATCTCTAAAAACGTAAAAACAAAATAAAATCATTGAAAAAATAAAGAAGACAAAAACTTGATAAATCAAAAATGAAAAAGCAAATAATAAGACAGAACCAATAATTTTAACTGAAGTTCTAAGTCTTGATAAGCTCAAATTTATTCCCAAAAGTACACAAAATACCCCTATTACAATCTGAATTGCTTGCATTTTAAAATAAAGTTGGGCATAAACCACTGGATTGCAGATAAAAACAATCGCAAATAAACTAGCCGCAAAATCCGATGACTCTTTATCATACTTATTTAAAGTGAAATAAAGATAAATCCCAGCACCAACAAGAAGTGGGATAACAATAAACGGAACAATTTGATTATTATAACGATGAATCAAAAGTTCAAAAATCCAGACCATTCCAAAACGTCCTTGCGACAAATAGCCACTTAACATCTGTCCTTGACTTTTTATCATCGTACTCGTATCAATACCGAATGTATTCTTAAAATAAGGAAAATAGGTCAATGTAATCGCACAAGTGATTATTAAAAGTGGAAAAATTTTTCTCTTAAATAAGTTCTTATTTTCTTCCATCATCGCTCCTTAGTATTGGTCTTGACAGAATGTCAAGACCTGATATACATAGTATATCAGCGATTTTTGGAATCAAAAAAACCCATCTTCAATAGATGAGTCAAGAATTTAGAAAGATAAAATTAATTATTTTTCTTCTTTTTTAGCTTCTGGTTTTGGTGCAGTTCTTACACCTACTGCGTTAAAGTGTTTTTTTCCGTTACGTTTACCAAATTTATGTGATTTATATGCCATGATGGCTCCTTTCATTTAATGCTCGCTTTTAGAGATTCCCTCAACTCACATTATCACTTGAATTTTATCATATCTTGATAACACTTTCAAGAATTATGGAAGATTAGCTAATTTTGGTATCAAAAAAACTCATCCACGAAAGATGAGTTAGGGTTAGTCGGTAATCGGGAAGACAGGATTCGAACCTGCGACACCTTGGTCCCAAACCAAGTACTCTACCAAGCTGAGCTACTTCCCGTAGCTAATATAATTTTTTTAAAGCATTCAAATAAAAAAATGACTTTCGTCATATTTTATTTATGCAAGCGGTAGGATTCGAACCTACAACCGCCTGATTCGTAGTCAGGTACTCTATCCAGTTGAGCCACGCCTGCGTTTCTCTTAAACGACTATATTAGTATACCAAGTTTCCCAAAAGTTGTCAAGAATAAACTCATTACATGCAAAAATTTAAAATAAATTAGGTTTTTGTCAGCAAAAAAAGGAATAGATAAAATACTATTCCTCTATCAATTTATCTGCCAAAATACACTTGTTGTGCTTTTGCGCCCCCATTTCGAATATCCAATAAAGTACTGACAGTCACAAAAGTATATCCTTGTGCTTTCAAATTTTGAATAATTTGTGGTACGGCATCTACTGACCACTGATGAATATCATGCATCAAAATAATCGCACCATCATGAGCATAAGTCGCTACATTTTGAACGACCGGTGCGCTTGTATGGTAACGCCAGTCATTAGTATCCACTGACCAGTTGACTGCTGTTAAATCAGTTTGGCACAATACAGAATTATTGTAACTTCCGTACGGAGGTCTAAAGAGCGTGACATTTTTCCCTGTAATCTTATTGATTAATTGATTGGCACTTTCAATTTCTTGTTTTTGTTGAGCCGGTGACAAAGTCACCAAATCTTTATGATCCCAAGTATGTGAAGCGACTTCATTTCCTAAGTCAGATTCCTCTTTAATAATATCGGGATACTGCTGAGCCTCTTTACCCAAAGCAAAAAAGGTAGCGGGAACTTTTGCAGCACTCAATGTTTTTAGTAACTGAGGAGTGGTAGTCGGGTTTGGACCATCATCAAAAGTCAAAGCAATCAATTTTTGATTTGCTAATTTATTTTTTTTCATCAGCAATCGTTCAGCCTCTTTTTGTCGTTCAACAAGAACTTGCTTATCAGTAGCGATTTGTTGAGCAAATTTTTCTTTATCTGTTTTTTCATAAGAAGCATTTAAAAGTTCAAGAGCTTGCTCTGCTTCTTTTATCGTATCTTCGGTGATATTTTGATGCTCTTTAGCAACCAGTTGACTCACTTTATCAATATCTGTCAAATATGCCAAAAGTTGAGTAATTGATTGATTTAGACTACTTTTATCTTTCTCATGGAGCTTAACAATTAGTTTTTTTGCTTCATTAATGTCGCTTGTTTTTCTGGAATTATAGGCTTTATCTTTGGCTTCTTTTGCTTCATTTACCTGCTTTTCATAAGCAATATTCTGCTTACGAACTCCTTGATCGTAATAATATGTCCCGATTCCAGCGACAACAATCAGCAGGGCTCCCATAATCAACGTCAGTTTCCAAAAGGCCTTTTTTGAACTCTTTGATCTTGCACTTCTTTTTTGACTCATTTTTCTTCTTAAAAACTCCTATATATTTCGAAAAAGTCCTATTTGTAACACCATTAATACAAAAATGTTATTTTAACTTCTATCTTTCTATAATAACATATCCCTATTCAATATTAAAGTTGTTAATTTATTTTTTTATGAAAAAATCAGATATTATTAGTTCCTATTTGCTTTAAAATCTAAAAATTGACCAATGGCTTCTACAGCAAAATCAAGCACTTCTTCATCAGCTTGCATTTTTTGAGAATGTAAAGGAGCTTCACTGTTAATCCCAAGCCAAAACATGACCCCAGGAATCTTACTCAACAGATAACCAAAATCTTCACCGGTCATTGCCGGTGCAATATCAATCAGATTTGCTTTTGTTTCATTTCTAAAAAAATCCATGAGTTCTTTTGCCAGTTTAGGATTATTTTCAACAGGAAGATAACCTCCTTGTTTGAGTTTTAAATCAATGGTCATATCAAAAGATTGGGCAACACCTTTGGCAAGTTCGGTCAAACGTTTTTGAGTCAATTCATTGACTTCTTGGGTCAAACTCCGAATGGTCCCATGCAAAAAGGCACGTTCAGCAATAATATTATTGGTTGTTCCGGCCTCCATTTTTCCGAATGTTACCACTGCTGAATCTAAGGGGTCAACATTACGGCTCACAATCGTCTGAACTTGAGTGACGAAATAAGCGGCAGCAACGAGTGCATCATTTGCCGTATGCGGAAAAGCAGCATGTCCTCCTGTCCCAACGAAAGTCAACTCAACTTCACAAGTTCCAGCAAAAAGAGTCTGTTCATTAGTGGCAATATCTCCTACTTTTAAGTCAGGTCTAACATGTAATCCATAAAATTCATCGGGGAGCCAATTCTTAAAAGCTCCACCATCATACATTAGTTTGCCACCTGCTTCATTTTCCTCCGCAGGTTGAAAAAGAAAAAGAAGATTATTCTTAGGCTGACTTTCACTCAATTTTTCAAGTAAACCAAGAGCAACAGTCATGTGAATATCATGTCCACAAGCATGCATTCGTCCATTTTTACTAGCAAATGGTAAATTAGTCAATTCTTCAACAGGAAGTCCGTCAATATCTGTGCGCCAGCCAATTGTTTTTTGGCCTTGACTCCCTTTTAAATATACCAAAATACCAGTTTGCCAAGTTTCAACTTGAATAAAAGATTTATTTTGAATAATTTGATGAATGATCGTCAATAAATATTTTTGAGTTTTATGTTCTTCAAGTCCAATTTCGGGAATTTGGTGAAGTTGACGTCGGATTTCGATTAAATTTATCATATTTGTCCTCATTACTAAGCTAAATTTCAAAAGTTTTTTTATTTATTTTACTCTTTTTTTCCTGTGAATTTCTACTT
>NZ_BCVK01000063.1 GCF_001591705.1 Lactococcus cremoris subsp. cremoris NBRC 100676
GTGAGCTGTTTTTTGAATGCTGATGAATAGTGAGGTTAGAGCAGGTCATAAGTAAGGGTCATATTTAAAAGCTAAAATTGTACGTTTTAGTCAATTACATACAAGCCTATTTAAGGGCTTTTTCTTTTATCCATGATAATCAATTACTAACTCACATTTAAAATCGCTTAGAATGCAAACTATGAGCTTGTAGGACTATTCAAAGCGTTTAGACTAAAAAAGTAGCCACGACCGTTAGGGAGTTCTTTTTAGTGGCAGAATGTATCTAATATAAAATCAGAGTGTACAAGCGGAGCGACAAGAGCAACGCAGAGAGTTTAAATTTAGAACCTCAATTCAATGGTTTTGACTTTTTCTTTTGACCTTGATTTTAATTTTTGAAAAAAATAAAAAAAGGCGAAGCCTATTATATATTTATCCTATATATTTTAATCTTTTGTTCTTTTGCGTGAAAAAAAAGTCAGTGGTAGCAAGGGAGGACAGATTTTTATAGCAACAAAAAACGATGTATATAGCAACAAAAAACGATGTATATAGCAACAAAAAACGATGTATATAGCAACAAAAACTTGATTATGTTGCTATAAATTTGTATAATGAAAGCATAGAGAAAATTGACGTCTAAATCACTTCTCTATGCTTAATCACAAAACACTCACAAAGGAGTATTTCTATGTCTATTATATCAGAAAATCAAAAGCAGGTGTATACCTTGAATGAAATCGAAAAACGTAAAGTGGTCGAGCATAATAGCTTGATTACTTCAATCGCTAAAATGCAAAAGACCGCTTTAAAAATGTTTGAATTAGCCGTGTCTTGCATTGATACAGAAAATCCGCCCAAAGATAATATAATCTATCTTTCAAAAAAAGAATTATTTTCTTTTTTTGATGTATCTTCAGCAAGTAAACATACTCGTTTTAAAGAAGCTATTGAGTATATGCAGAAACAAGCTTTTTTTCAAATTAAAGAAGAAAAAAATAAAGGGTATGAAATGACAAGTATCGTCCCAATACCAACTGTTAAATGGAACAGCTACAATGATGATGTAATGATACAATTTAATCAATTTATTATGCCTTATCTGATTGATTTAAAGGCAGAATTTACACAGTATAAAATCTCTGAATTGAAAGAACTTAATAGCAAGTACAGTCTTATCTTATATCGTTGGTTAGCTATGAATTATAGCCAGTACGAGCATTATAGTGTTAAAGGTGGACGGAGAGCCGAGCAAGTGGAAGCCTACCGCAACCCCTCAATCATAGTGAAAGAGTTGCGAGAAATCACTGATACGATTAATGAATATACACGTTTTCAAAGTTTTGAAAACCGTGTATTAAAAAATGCCATAGAAGAAATCAACGCCCATACGTCCTTTAACGTGTCTTATGAGAAAGTCAAAAAAGGGCGGAGCATTGATAGCATTGTCTTTCATATTGAGAAGAAACGAACCGCAGATGATAACAGCTATAAGTTGGACGATAAAGCCTATCAAGACGATAAAACACAAAAAGAAACAGATAATCGTTTATTAGCAGGAGAATCATTACAAAGCCCTTATACTAAGCTACTATCTGAAAATATGTTACTTTTCCCAAATGATTTTATGGATATTAAAACAATGGCAGGCTTACAGAAGAATGTTTATCCGCTTTATGACGAGTTAAAAGACTTACGAGGATTAAATGGGGTCAAAGACCACTTGTCTTATGTATCTAGCAAACAAGAAGCCTATTCTAAACGCAATGTAGCGAAGTATCTGAAAAAAGCAATCGAGCAATATCTACCTACGGTTAAAAGGCAGGAATTATCATGAGTGAGAATTTAAAAACTATTAAGGAGCTTGCAGACGAATTTAACGTATCGAAACAAGCGGTCAGGAAAAGATTAACCGAAGAATTTAGAGCAAACCATGTGGAAACCATTACTAGTAACGGGGTGAAAACTTTAGTAGTAACCTATACTGGATATATGTTGTTAAAACAACACTTTACCACTAGTAACGCAACTGGTAACGACAAGGTAACCGATACTAGTAACCCCACAACTGGTGATTTATCTGTAGTTAAAATACTAGAACAACAGTTATTTGTTAAAGATAAGCAACTAGAAAATAAAGATAGCCAAATATCGCAAATGCAAAATCTCTTAGACCAACAACAACGCCTAGCCTTGCAGGATAAAAAATTACTAGAAGAGTATAAATCAGAAATCAATGAATTGAAATCTCTTAAAATGCCTCAGGAGGATAAAAAAGAGAATCAATCGCAGGAAGAAGTCCAAACCATTAAAAAGCAAATGGAAGCCTTAAATGATAAAATAAAAGGACAAGAACAATTAAATAATCAAGTTTCTAAAAAATGGTATCAATTTTGGAAGTGAGGTAATTTATGGCACAAACCTTTGATAGAAAAATTTTAAGAGCCTTACAAGATAATGGTGTAAGAGAAATCAGAGCTTATGAAGTCGTTTCAAAACGTTTGACAATCTTTCAAACAGACAGAGGAACGTTTAAATATAGCGATAGTTTATATCGGCTAGTTGCCCCAAGACAAGAATTATGGAGGAATTGCACGACTGGTTTTATTTCAGAAGAAAAATACCATTTCTACAAAAAATAAAATATCTAAGTTTGAAAGAATAAATAAAAGCCCTTAAAAATGATTTTAGGGCTTTTATTTATTCAAGTGGCATAATTCTACTCAAAACCATTTAAAAGGGCTTAAAAGGCAAAATATGAGCTTATAGGACTATTCCAAGCATTAAAGGGAGTGAAAAATTCATTTTTCAATTTCTTTAGTGCTTTTTCGTTGGTTTGCTCAACGACAGGAACATTATTTTTTACAAAGTAAAAAATAGAGTTTTTTCAAAACTCAAATAAAAAAGTCCGGTCTTAAATTTTAAAGCCCAAAAATTTCAGATCCGACTTTTTTATTGTTTACTCATCAGAATTTTCAACGGACTAAATTTCAAAGTCATCATCACGTGCTTTGTGTTTTGGACTTTGATTTTTTTGATAGGCTTCTAATCGCTGTTCTGATTTTTGATAGTATTGAATGTTTTTATCGACTTTATATAAAGTATCTCGCAAATCATCACGTTCTTTTGTTAAGTTTTTAATGGTATCTCTGATTGAGGTATCTTCATAAGGCAAGGTTTTTGTTGTTTCCACGTATTCTAAAATCTTTGTGTCTAGCTTGTCTAATTGATGTTGTGTTTCTTGATAGGTGGCTTTTAACTCTTCTCCTATGGTTTCAAAACTTCTATCAAAACCAAGCCCTTGACTGATTAAGAAATCGAACTCATGAAAAACTTGTTTGAGTTTGATATTGGCATTGTCAGAATAAAGAGGGATATTTCCACTTTGTCTTTGTAAATTTTTAGCAACGGTTGCCCCAACCATGATTTTATGGTTTGCCGGACTTTTTTTATCAATATACGAAAAGCGGTCGCCCTTTTTAATAAATATTTTATACTGTCCGTTTTCTAATTTATCAACACAGCGTGCAGGTATCTTAATCGTTGCTTCATTATCAAATGCAGTATCAATGGTTACAACTAAATCTTTTTCAGTTTCTTTTGTTACTTGCCAATGTTCAAGTAAAATTTCAATTTCTTTTTCTTGTCCTTTTTCTTGAATGCTTTCTTTGTCATTCCAAAGTTTCACGACTTCCTCAACGGAATAACCAATGGTGTTTCTTTCTATCTGTCCTTTGAGATTTTCCTTTAAAAATTTATCATTTTTTAAACTTCTATCTCTAATTTTTTTGGTTTGTTCGCTTCCCTCTAAAAGATAAGTGGTATATTTTTTAGTGTCGTCCACTTTTAAATTTAAGGCTCTTGCTTTTGTTTTAAAATCTTCCCACGTATGAGAATGGTTCATTAAAAATTCAAGTTTGTTTTTAATCTCTTTTCGGTAAGAATTTTGAGCAAGATAGACCAAATAATTTTTGTGAGAATTCCCTAGTTTTTGTTCAGGACGGACAATAATTTTACAACCATATTCTTTAGAAATGTTATCAGAAATTTCTTTCAATCGTTCCAAATCATTTTTATTTTGATGAAATTTATTTAAGGTCAAGGGGTTGGTTGCATTAAGCACAATATGATTATGGAGGTGTGGCTTATCGGTATGAGTGGCAATAATAAATTCCGCAGAACTTCCTAGATATTCTTTCATGGTTTTTAAACCAATTTCATGAGCTTGTTCAGGCGTTAAATGGTCATCAGGAGAAAAAGATTGGACAAAATGATAACCAAACCTTTCGTTTTTTCGTGGCTTATTTTTTAAAGCATTTGCCATTGTTCGTGTCGCTAACATTTCATCACAGGTTGAATGAATATCTAAAATGTTTTGACCGGAAACATATTCAAAGTCATTTGTTTTTTCAGGGTTCATCACATAATCAATGAGTTGGTTTAAATCTTTTGAAGAATGAATTGTTCCGTTCGATTGTTTTGGCATTTTAATGACTGTCATTTTTACTCCCCCTCTGAAATATAATGAACCACTTTTTGAATTTTATCTTCCAAATTTTCTAATTGATTTTGATAATTAGACATCAATTCTTTTGTCTGATTATTTTTATTTTCGTTTAAATGTTTAGCAATTTGATTGATGTTATTTCCGATACGTTTTAGTTCAGATTTTGTCGAAGAAATTTCAGAAATAATATTTTTATATTCTGAAAAATCAATAGAAAAAATCTCTTTATTGCAACAGGCTCGTCTAGCAAAAATAGAAAAATTAGTGATACCAGTTTCTTTCATTATCAATTTAATTCTTTCGTCTTCTTTTTCATTTACGAAGAATTTTTTTTGAATAATTCTCTCACGATTTTTGATTTTTTTCATCTTGTCAACCTCACAAATATCTGTCAACTCTAAAAGCCCAAAATAGGGGGTTAGTGTCTTTAGCGAGCTTCGCAAGTGTGTACACACTTGCGATAAAAAGTAATCATCTTCCACTCGTCAACAACTAAAATTTACATTTTAATTTGTTCCTCGCTTCAGACGAATATTTTTATTTTTGGTGGTGTCCCCCAATCCCCCTTTTTGAAAAAAATTAGAGCTTAATTTCAAATTCTTTTAAGACATCTTCGTATCAATTTTTGACTTCAACACACAAATTTTTAACTTCATCTTCGGTCAAAGTTTGAACCTATTTTTTTGCTTTAATGTAATTATTTAATTCTTCTTTATCAATTAAATCTAATTGTTCATGTATCATTTCTTCTAACATCTCTATCAATACTTTTTTTGGAGTTGGAAATTTATTTGTCAGTTGAATGGCTTCTAAAATTTCACGTCCATAAAATTCAGTTTCTGTAAAATCTTCGCCTTGATAGTTAATCATCATTCCTTTTCTCCTTTGATTTTATTGTTTGAAAGTTTATCATTTTTTAGTTCAGTTTCTTGTGGTTTTTTTTCAGATAACTTTGTTTTTTCCTTATCAATTCTTTCTTTCATTGTCATTGATTTTTTAGGAACAGGAGCAACATATTTTTCTAATTCAATATCAATTTTTTGTCCTTTGTCTAAATTATACAATAGTGACTCTAAGATTTAAGGATAACATCACTATGCCTTGCCCTATTATTTTGTGGCATGTTAGTGGTTAATCAGCGTACAATTTTATACATTATCATGGCGCTAAAAAATAAAAAATAAGACATTTGGAATGAAATCCTCATAAAAATAGACAGGAGATATATCTCGATACCATTCGAGATACACCTCCTGTCTATTTTTATGCTACTTTTGGGTTAGCTCAACTCAACCGCCTTTTAATCTCCCAACAACAATAATACCCAATCAAACAACCCAAAAAATTCAAGATAATATCACTAATGGCAAATGTGCCCAAATAAAAGATAAATTGAATGGTTTCAATTCCTAAAAGTGTGACCAAACTGACAATGACAAACTGTTTGAAATCAGTATTGATACAGTAAAGGCCACCTAAAGGAATGAAGTAGATAATATTTAGCACTGCCTCTTGAATCGTTCTGGTATCCGCTTTTATAAAGTCAAAAGGATTCAGTGATATCGCCTGAAAATCCGTTGTTTTAGTAAAAAGCACCATGAATAACAGTAATAAATACACACTGAAAGCAAGATAGAGATAAATAACTGAAAAATGTTTGAGGTGATACTGGATGCCAAACAACCAGATAATCAGCGTTAATAAGAGTATTAAAGTTAATGCGGTATAGTCAAAGTGGTTAATCAACCTAGCCAGGCTTTGATAGCGAGTGAGAACGGGCATAATCAGCCAAGTAATCGTCGCATAACTCAGGATAAATGTGACCAATAAACTGCTGAGGTAGATCATATATTTTCGCAACTGTTTCTAACTCCTTTTCTTGATGAGATTAACCCTATTTGTTCTGTTGCGAAGTTTGAAAATCAAACGCGCTCTCTCTGAACTCCAAATATCTTAGGCTGTTATTCCCATTAATCCCTTGATTTCAGTAGACACCGAAAAGCCGAAGCGCGTTCCATTTCTTCGGTTCTTTTTATATATTCCTCGAAGGGTCTCCATGCCCTTAATCGTGGAAGAGGCTGTACGGAGACTTTGATAAAATTTATTCCGTCGTTTAATAGGTCGATGGTCTTGTTCTATTAAATTGTTAAGATACTTCACAGTTCGGTGATCTGTCTTAGTATATAAACCCACACTCTGTAACTTTCTAAAGGCGGAGCCAAGAGAAGGTGCTTTATCGGTCACAATTGCTTTCGGCTCACCAAACTGTTTATGGAGTCGTTTTAAGAAAGCATAGGCTGCTTGCGTCTCCCGTTTCTTTCGTAACCAGATATCTAAGGTTAAGCCGTCCGCATCAATTGCACGATAAAGATAATGCCCACGTCCCTTAATTTTGATATAGGTTTCGTCCATTTTCCATGAATAGAAGGATTGTCTATTTTTCTTCTTCCAAAGATCATAGAGGACTTTGCTGTACTCTTGCACCCAACTATAAATCGTAGTATGACAAACATTTATTCCACGATCATATAACAATTCCTGAACTTCACGATAGCTTAGATTGTAACGCAGGTAGTAACCAACAGCGACAATAATGACGTCTTTTTTGAATTGTTTGCCTTTAAAATGATTCATTACTCTGTCCTCTCTGTCTTTTTTCTCAATTTTACACTAAAATAGATTTTTTGGAAAACTTTGCAACAGAACCAGTTCGTCTATGGTAAGATGTTTGTAGGTCATTTATGGTTACACTCCTTTGTTTTCTTTCGTCGGAAATACAATTTGAGTGTACCATAAATGCCTTTTTATTTTTCTAACTTAATTTTACAATTCGCGCCTCTAAAAATATTTTGGTCAACCTTATTTTTTTTATCGACTATTTCAACAAAAAAACTTGAATATTAACAATGGTAATTATCATATAGATATATTTTTAACGTGTACAATTGATTCATTCCGACACAAATGAAATGAAGGCAAATAATATTAAATTAGGCGAATGTTTATTTTTTTTAGGTTTGCCTAATATTTTGCTTTAATTTTATAAAAAAGTGGTGTATACTTATGATATTCTTAAAGGAAGGTTGAAATATTTTGAAAGATACAACAAGTCAGTCTGGTAAAGAGCACAAACCTCGATTAATTCAGCATGCGAATGGTCCCTCTTTAGAGGAAATTAACGGAACTGTCGAGGTACCCAAAGGCAAAGGCTTTTGGAAAACCCTGTTCGCCTATTCTGGACCGGGAGCATTAGTTGCTGTGGGATATATGGATCCAGGCAACTGGTCTACTTCGATTACGGGTGGGCAAAACTTCCAGTATTTATTAATGTCGGTCATTTTAATGTCTAGTTTAATTGCAATGCTATTACAATATATGGCTGCTAAATTGGGAATTGTTAGTCAAATGGATTTAGCTCAAGCAATTCGAGCGAGAACGAGTAAAAAACTAGGAATCATTTTATGGATTTTAACGGAATTAGCGATTATGGCAACAGATATTGCGGAAGTAATTGGCGCATCAATTGCTCTTTATTTACTTTTTAATATTCCGCTTGTCGTCGCAGTCTTTATTACGGTATTTGATGTTTTAATATTATTGTTGTTAACGAAAGTTGGTTTTAGAAAAATTGAAGCAATAGTTGTCTGTTTGATTTTTGTAATTCTTTTTGTGTTTGTTTATCAAGTAGCGTTGTCTGATCCTAATTGGGGGGATGTACTTAAAGGATTGGTTCCGACTGGTGAAACGTTCTCCTCTACACATTCAATTGGTGGTCAAACGCCTTTAACTGGTGCATTAGGAATTATTGGTGCAACCGTTATGCCTCATAATTTATATCTACATTCGGCTGTGTCTCAGACTCGAAAGATAAATCGTACGGATGAAGATGAAATCGCCAATGCTGTACGATTTTCAACATGGGATTCTAACATTCAATTGACTCTCGCTTTTTTTGTTAACTCCTTATTGCTCATAATGGGAGTTGCTGTTTTTAAAACAGGGGCAGTGAAAGATCCATCATTCTTTGGGTTGTATGAGGCTTTATCAAATTCGGATACATTGAGTAACGGAATTTTAATCACCGTTGCAAAATCAGGTCTTCTTTCTACATTATTCGCAGTCGCGTTACTAGCTTCTGGACAAAATTCAACGATTACCGGAACTTTAACTGGACAAGTAATTATGGAGGGATTCATTCATATGAGAATGCCAATTTGGCTAAGACGTTTAATTACGCGTTTGATTTCAGTTATCCCAGTGTTAATCTGTGTAATTATTACAAGCAGGCAAGGAACGATTCGGGAGCACACAGCGTTAAATACACTAATGAATAATTCACAAGTCTTCTTAGCTTTTGCGTTACCATTTTCGGTGGTACCATTATTAATGATGACCAATAGTGAGGTGGAAATGGGAAGCCGGTTTAAAAATTCGATAGTTATTCGGATACTAGGATGGGGTTCAGTAATTGGATTGACATATTTAAATTTGATTGGATTGCCCGGCCAAATTGAAGATTTTTTTGGTGAAAAGGTGACATCAAGCCAACTTGTACTAGCTGATTCTATTGCTTATGTCATTATCGTCGCAGTATTACTACTGTTAGCGTGGACAATTATTGAACTGTATAAAGGAAATAAAAAATATAATCAATTAATTAATGAAAGGTAAGATGCACTATGGAAGGATTTGATGAATTTAAAAATATTTTAGTTGGGGTAGATGAATCAGAAGGAGCTCAAAAAGCCTTTCAATATGCTGTAAAGCAAGCGAGTAAAACTGGAGCCGCATTACTGATTGCCTCAATTTTAGAAATTGAAGAGTTGAATGTTTATGAAGCGTTAGACCCTGAGTACTTGAGCCAGAAACAAAGTCAATTGTTACTTAATTTGAAAAAGTACAAACAATATGCAGAAAATAGCGGTGTAAAAAACATTCAGCTGTACAGTGGAGAAGGTGATCCGGCCGAGGAAATTACTAAGACGATTTTGCCAGCAACATCTGCAGATATCTTAATCATTGGATCGCGATCAATGCATGGAATTAAAGGATATTTTGGTTCGCATGCTACTTATATGGTTAAAAATTCTCCAATCTCAATTACAGTTATTAAGTAAATATTGCAGATAATATGTATTTGGGTCAATATCTTGGACAAATTTTAATAGAGATGGTGGTTCTGTTGCGAAGTTTGAAAATCAAACGCGCCCTCTCTGAACTCCAAATATCTTAGGTTGTTATTCCCATTAATACCTTGATTTCAGTAGACACCGAAAAGCCGAAGAGCGTTCCATTTCTTCGGTTCTTTTTATATATTCCTCGAAGGGTCTCCATGCCCTTAATCGTGGAAGAGGCTGTACGGAGACTTTGATAAAATTTATTCCGTCGTTTAATAGGTCGATGGTCTTGTTCTATTAAATTGTTAAGATACTTCACAGTTCGGTGATCTGTCTTAGTATATAAACCCACACTCTGTAACTTTCTAAAGGCGGAGCCAAGAGAAGGTGCTTTATCGGTCACAATTGCTTTCGGCTCACCAAACTGATTATGGAGTCGCTTTAAGAAAGCATACGCCGCCTGAGTATCTCGTTTCTTTCGTAACCAGATATCTAAGGTTAAGCCGTCCGCATCAATTGCACGATAAAGATAATGCCAACGTCCCTTAATTTTGATATAGGTTTCGTCCATTTTCCATGAATAGAAGGATTGTCTATTTTTCTTCTTCCAAAGATAATAGAGGACTTTGCTGTACTCTTGCACCCAACGATAAATCGTAGTATGACAAACATTTATTCCACGATCATATAACAATTCCTGAACTTCACGATAGCTTAGATTGTAACGCAGGTAGTAACCAACAGCGACAATAATGACGTCTTTTTTGAATTGTTTGCCTTTAAAATGATTCATTACTCTGTCCTCTCTGTCTTTTTTCTCAATTTTACACTAAAATAGATTTTTTGGAAAACTTTGCAACAGAACCAAATAAACAATTCGAAGAGCCTAGAGTCATTATGACAGAGAAAGGCACCATCTATTGGCGCTGCATTTAGGAAACTATAAAATAATAGTCTGTACACCAAAACTGAACATCAGACAGTAAAATATCTCAATAACTTAATTGAGCAAGACCATCGACCTATTAAACGTCGAAATAAATTATATCGAAGTCTACGCACTGCCTCAACCACGATTAAAGGCATGAAGACAACCAGAGGAATATGCAAAAAGAGCCGAAGAAATGGAACGCTCTTCGGCTTTTCAGTATCTACTGAAATCAAGGTATTAATGGGAATAACAGCTTCAGAGGAACACTGGTCAGAAAAGTTGTTTTAAAATTTCAAACTTTGCAACAGAACTGATTGGGTTATACTGGACTATTAGGTGAATTTGTTGGTAGACGGCTATTGACTACTTCTGTTGTTCCCTTCGATAAAATCTTTTAATTTATAATACTCTATTGCCTGTTCTACTACATCTCTAAAATTATAAACAGATAAATAGCCTTTATAAATTTTCCTTCTATTAATCTCATTTTTACTTTCAAAATACCTTTGAAATTCTAAAAAATCGTCATAAATATCTAAAGGAATATCCTTAAAAATAACTCGGCTCTTCTTTAAATTTTTTAGTACATATGAACTTTGGATTATTGTTTTTCTATTTAAATAGTGTTCTGCTAAGTGTATTGACGTATTTGACTCAAAATCTGTCCCAATTAATACTATTTTTGCATTATTATTTTTTAAATACAATTTTCCTAATGGGGAGAGCTTTCCTAATCCATAATCAAGTTCTTGAGTATTTAAGTATCTCGCTAATTCACCCCAAATTGCAAAAGAGTATAGCGGATGTGAAGTTCTAATAACACCATTAAATTTTCTAAAAGTTTCCGGTATCACTCCAATTCCTTTTGATACAGGAGTAGTATCTTTGTTGTATGGTAAGAGAGCTTTTCGAATAATGTCCCAAAATTCAGGAGCTACTGGAGGATACAACCATGTGCTTGGATCACTCATCTCAATGGTCTGAGTAGGCATTATAATTGTCCCTTTTTCTCCCACCCTGTCTATAATGGCATTTATTACTGCTTCTGCACCCCCAATAACATACCCTAAGGATTTCAATGAGGAATGTACAAGTACAGTATCGCCACGTTTAATATCTAACTCTGTAAGTATATCTACAATGTTTTTTTGGGTTAAAATTGGTTTTCCATCAATAGTTGGTGCCATTTTTTTACTTTTGCATTAATGGTTACCCATTAATACAGCCTTTCTATAATTTTCATATACTTAAACCCGAATTGCTAGTTGATTATTTAGGCATGACTTGATACCCGATAGAATATCTTAAAGTCTCTGGTTCCAGTGATTTAGCTGATTTTAACAGTAAAGAATACGCTAAAAGTATCATCTCTAATTTCAATTGAAAACCTTGAGGCGAACGACTTTTACAACGCTCAGCTCCTAGATTTGTCAAAAAAGAGAAAACTCGCTCAATCACTTTTCTACGTTTTGAAAAATTAGGGAAAAGGATTTTCTTTTGCTTCATGTTCTTCCTGACAGGTGTCATTAGATCAATTCCTTTTAATTCCAGCCTATCATGCAGTGACTGACCTAAATATCCCATATCTCCAAGGACTGTTGGTGTCCCAAATTGACTCAACACTTCCTCGGTCATTGAACTATCAGCCATTGAAGCAGGAGTAATTGTGTAGTCTATGATATAGCCTGATTCACTGACTAAAGCATGACATTTACATCCATAGAAGTACTGTCCTTTTGTAGCATTGTAGCCAACATTTGCATAATCTCCAAGAACTTTGCTTCTGAAATTACGAATAGGCTGACACAAAGGAATGGGGAAGCTGTCAATAATGGATACACTCATTCCTTCAACCTCTTTAAAGACGAGTGCTTGGCGAATGACTTGGATACTCGGTAAGAGGGCATTACAACGCCGGACAAAGCGAGAATATTCTAGGAAATTAGGAAATAAACTTTGAGCCAATTGGTGCTTAGCTTTAAGCGTTTCACTAAAATGCAGTACGCCCCATAGGTAACAAGCGATAACTAAGCAATCTGATGTTGCGAGATGGACGTTCTTTCGGTTTTGAACCTCAAGGGGAACCCTCGTTTGATAAAGCGTCTCAATGGTTGTCAGTAAATAAACAAAAACTTTTGGAAGTGTGCTATTATAAGTCATATAAGTCGTGCGCTTTCTAATGCTTAGTGGTTTAAGATTAGGATAGCACGACTTATTTATTTTCCAATGAAATTAACTAGCAATTCGGGTTTATTTAAAGAAAAAAAGCACGCAGCGTTCTAATTATAACACAATGTGTCCCTTTTTTTATAGGCTTTTTTAAAATTATTGCCTCATTTATAAAGGATTTCTTAAGGCTCTATTGAGCTTGATATACTCTATTTTTAAAGCAAAATAAAAAGCCACTAGATCATTGACCTAGTGGTAATTTTTATCGATAATTTATTTTTAAATACTTTCAGGGGAATATTTTTCAGACATAATCTGAATTAATTTTGAACCTAAAAAAATACAGTATCTGATGAGCACATAAGTAACGATTGCAATTGCTATAAGGATTTCCATATTCGCTAATAATTCTAAATTCAGGAACTGAAAAACGCTGAGTTTACTTGTTAAATTTACCGCAGTTGCAGAAATAACGAGAGGAAATGTAAAGGCAGCATAACTAGAATAAAAGGCACTTCTCAAAAGTTTTGTCAGCAAGCCTAAAGTTATAAAATAGATAGCTTGCGATAAAATAAATAAAAAGATAACGAATATTTTAGATTTTGCTTCTACAACAGTGAGGTATCCTACTAAACCAAGTGAACCTGGTGCCGTGATAATTGTAATCAAAGGAAGTAAAGATTTGTGCATTTTTCGTAAAATGAAAACTCTATGCATAACAATGGGAAGAAGAATAAAGTAAAAGAGTAATGTTATCCAAACCACAACTTTACCCACTTCAAGACCGAAATCTGGTGATGTTGCCGATATTACCCCAATGCCTACAAAAGTAATAAACCAGCTTGGATAAACATCATGTATTTTTAATTCTTTTGGTAGTACATGAAGATAAATAAAATACATCATTAAGATAAGATGCAAAATTAAAGCAGTCCACCAAATAACATTCGCAAGAAGACTAAAGGCGGACAAACGTTTTAAAAATACACTTAGTACCATTAAAGACATCGTAAAAGTTGGTGAAACAGAGGCTACAATTGGGTCATTCAAAGTCGAAATTGTATGTTTCATTGCCAGTACTATCTTGAGCAAAATTAAAAACATCAGGAATAAACCTAACATATCGTAAGAATTTCCTAAAATAGGGTAACCTTTACTGTAAAGGAGATTCCCTAAGGATATTAAACCCAAAATTAAGCCACATATCGGGAGAGGAATTTGTTTTAAAAATGATATGAATTTTGAATACATCATAAACTTCTCTTTCTATATTTTTTATTAATTCGTCTTAAATAATTGATTCTATTAATAATAATACCCGAATT
>NZ_BCVK01000064.1 GCF_001591705.1 Lactococcus cremoris subsp. cremoris NBRC 100676
AATTCGGGTTAATAAATTGAAAGAAATAGAAAGAGAAATTCTTATGATTAAACTTGTTGCTATTGACCTTGACGGAACTTTACTTGACCCTAATCGCCAAATTACAGCCGAAGTAAAAACGGCTGTTAAAAAAGCTAAAGCGGCTGGCGTTAAAATTGTCATTACAACTGGCCGACCTTTACCTGGTGTTGTTGATATTCTAAAAGCACTTGAATTAACTGACCAAAGTGATTATGTTATTACTTATAATGGTGGGTTGGTTCAGCAAGCAACTGGGGAAGAATTTATCAAAGAAACTTTGAGTTCTGAAGATTGGCTTGACTTAGATGCTGCTGCTCGTAAAATTGGATTACCGATTCATGCAATTACTCGTGAGGGAATCTATACTCCGAATCACGATGTCGGAAGATATACTGTGCAAGAAGCCCAAATGGTTAAAATGCCACTTTATATTCGCCAACCCGAAGATATTGCTGCTTTAGAAATTGCTAAAGTAATGATGGTTGATGAGCCTGCGGCTCTTGATGACGGAATTGCATACCTTCCCTTTGAATTCTTTGAACGATATAATGTAGTGAAATCAACACCGTTTTATTTAGAATTCATGAATAAAAAAGCAAGTAAAGGGTCAGCAGTTCAACATTTGGCTGAGAAACTTTCTTTTGACTTGGATGAAGTAATGGCTATTGGAGATGAAGAAAACGACCGCTCAATGCTTGAAGTTGCAGGTTGCCCTGTAGTAATGGAAAACGGAAAATCGAAATTGAAAAAAATTGCTAAATATGTAACTAAATCAAATGCTAAATCAGGCGTTGCTTATGCGATTAATGAATGGGTTTTAAAAGATTACCAAGATTAATTAAAAATTTATGAGCATTATTGTTCCCTACTGAACTTTTTAGCGTTATAATATAAGTATAAAAAGATAACAAATAGATGAATTTACAAGTCATCTCTTGATATATAGTGAAGGTAATAAGATGAAAATTACATTTGATGAAAAAACAGCTGATAAAATTAAAGCATTTGGTGATGTTGATTTAGTTTTTGATTTTGACCATACTTTGAGTGAAGTCAATACTGAAGTTGACGCTTGTGCAGGTGGAATTTCTCGCTATCGTATTGTTGCCGTGGAAAAAGGAAACGTTCCTGAAGTCTTTGATGCAAGTATTGATTCTGAATTTGGACCAATTTATTATAAAGGCTATGGTTCTTACTTCTTCCAAGATGAAATGTATACCAAAATCAATCCTTCATATAATTTGATTGAATTGCATAGTACAGCTGAATTGCTCAGCCCTAACCTTTTAATCGTTGACTTCCGTGGTAAACAAAAAGCTAGCTAATTAGTTCCAACCAAAAAAGACCCTCCAAGAGGGTCTTTTTTATATGTCATAAAATGGATTCGTCTTTTCTTGGCTTTCATAAATCTTGACACCCAAATCAAAAGAACGAAGCTTGTCAGCAACTAATCCAATAAAAGCATGCTCAATATAGTGACCAGGGTCTATTCCTAATAAACCAGCTGAAAGCATATCATGACCAACATGATAATAAATATCTCCCGTTATGTAAATATCTGCCTTTTTTTCCAAAGCTTTAGGCCATAATTTTCCACCTGAACCACTACAAATTGCAGTTCTTTCAATTTTTTGAGTCAAATTATGGTCATAAGTGATAAGACGTAATCTATCTAAGCCAAGATATTCTATCGGGTATCAAGTCATGGCTAAATAATCAACTAGCAATTCGGGTATGTTTTAAATATTAACTTCTTAATCTATGAACATGCACCAAAAACTGCTTATCATTATGTGCTGTGATAGGTGGTTTTTTATATAAATCTTTTAAATATTAATTTTAATTAATAAACATTAAAAAAACCACTCTATATTAAAGTGCCCCTAATTTATGAATGGGAAGTGTGAGTTTCCTCTTGCTGGCTAAGTATATCATACTCTCTCATAATTGCAACTGAATATAAAAAAACTGAAGTCATGACTCCAGTTTTTTTATATTCAGTTGCAATTATGCTTTTGTGATATTAACTGCTTGAGGTCCACGTTGACCTTCTTCAACATCAAATTCAACTTTTTGACCTTCGTCAAGTGATTTGAATCCATCAGATTGGATTGATGAGAAGTGAGCGAACAAATCTTGACCATCTTCAGAGGTAATAAAACCAAATCCTTTAGTAGCGTTAAACCATTTTACTGTTCCATTTGCCATAATATATTTATTTCCTTTCGACAAAATTGTAAATCTTATTTTGCGAAAAGTGAATCTATAAAACATTTTACTCATGACAAAATCTACTTCTTCATAATAACACTAATCATGCTCAATGTCAAACTACTCTCTGATTAATAAAATCCATATCGTAGTGACATGGATTTTATGGTTCTGTTGCAAAGTTTAAAAATCAAATACAAGGTTTATAATCCTTCTTGTTCTTAAGCTAATATTCCCATTAAGACCTTAATCTCAGTAGATACCGAAAATCCGAAGAGCGTTCCATTTCTTCGGTTCTTTTTGTATATTCCTCGAATTGTTTCCATGCCCTTAATCGTGGTTGAGGCAGTTCGTAGACTTCGATAAAATTTATTGCGTCGTTTGATTGGTCGATGGTCTTGCTCAATGAGGTTATTGAGATACTTCACGGTTCGATGCTCTGTCTTAGTATATAAACCGTTACTCTGTAACTTTCTAAAGGCGGAGCCAAGAGAAGGTGCTTTATCGGTCACAATTGCTTTCGGCTCACCAAACTGTTTATGGAGTCGTTTTAAGAACGCATAAGCAGCTTGAGTATCCCGTTTCTTGCGTAGCCAGATGTCTAAAGTCAATCCATCCGCATCAATTGCACGATAAAGATAATGCCCACGTCCCTTAATTTTGATATAGGTTTCGTCCATTTTCCATGAATAGAAGGATTGTCTATTTTTCTTCTTCCAAAGATAATAGAGGACTTTGCTGTACTCTTGCACCCAACGATAAATCGTAGTATGACAAACATTTATTCCACGATCATATAACAATTCCTGAACTTCACGATAGCTTAGATTGTAACGCAGGTAGTAACCAACAGCGACAATAATCACATCTTTTTGAAATTGTTTACCTTTAAAATAGTTCATTGATATACCCTCGCTGTCATTTTTATTCATTTTACACTAAAATAGACTTATCAGAAAACTTTGCAACAGAACCCATTTATTAAACCATTCAAGTGAAGCCATGACCTTAACGTATCTTGGATTAGATCAAGCTAGTCGAGAAACGATGTTAGACCAAATTGATTTTGGGTAATGAATGTTTAGAACTTAGTAGTCGTCCAAAAACGACTACTTTTTTTGTTGAATCGTCCAAGGACGATTCAACGCTTTTGACTTGTAAGAACAGGATTGAATGAAGCCATACTGTTCGCATATTTTTAGTGGATGAACAAACAAAATACGAGATATTTTTTGAAATCCTCGTCGTAACGTTTAAAACCTGACATAAAAGTCCTTTCATTTTTGTGTCTTAATAGACAGATTATAACACACAATTTTCTGTCCACTTTTATAGTATAGCTCCATCCGAACGTTTACTTAAAACTTAGAACGTGATATTATTGATTCAACCGGAACGGAAATTTGTTCTGATTGAATTATAGAAAGAGGTATCAATATGGTTACTTACACAGATCTTTTACCAAAACCAACAGAAAACCAGCAAGCATTTATCTTGGACCATGGGAAAACAGAAGATGATGGTCAGCTGAAATACGCTGATGATGCTAAAAGTTACGGTTGGAACATGCGCCAATATGGTAAATTGAAAGCCGGTGCGGTTGTTTTGAATCGTCATCCGGGGAAAATTACTAAAGACCGTAAGTGGGAAATTTATGGGGGAGGATACGTCGAAAGTGTATCTGACGAAGATGAAAATGGAAATGTTACGGCAGTAATTACACACGCATTTACAATCGAACCGCCAATCAAGCAAGGCGATTCATTCATTGAAAACTTTGATTGGAATACACCTAACAAGAAGAAGCGTAAAAAGCCAAATTCATGGGCTTACTTCTGGGATCAATACGGGATGAATGAGATTTCCTATACTGATTTTGTGGGGCTAATTGAGAATCGGCATCTCAGTCCAATCGATGACACACACTCATTACCCGTTGAAAAAGATTTGACAAATGCTGAAGTTGAAGAAATTGAAGAAGCAAGTTCAAAAGGATTTACTGTTCTTGTAGATGAGGTGGGACCAAATCATCCGAATGGGACTCAGAAACGTAAATTCACAGGACGTCATACTGATTGGGAACGTGTCAACAAAGCAAAACAAAAAACGGGTGCTCTAGGCGAAGAAATCGTACTTGATTTTCTCATTCAGAAAGCAGAAAAGAACAAAACAAAACTTCCTGAACATGTTTCTAAAACTGAAGGAGATGGTCATGGCTATGATATTCGTGCATTTGACCAATCAGGTAATGAAATCCATATTGAAGTGAAAGCTTCAAAAACAAACTTCTCTGATGGATTTGAAATGAGTGCTAATGAGGTTGCATCCTCTTTGGAAGATACACCATATAAAATTTACTTTGTTCACGACCTTGATGTGACGTCAAAAGTTTGCAAAATCAAAATTTATGATGGCCCATTTACTGAAGAAAACTTCATGATGGTTCCAACGAACTACAAAATTTTCAAAAAGTAATTTGACGTCTATATAATTCAAAACAGCCTCACAATTTTCTTGTGGGGCCGTTTTTTTATGTCTAATTTTCTTTAAGGTAAGTGTTCTGGACTAATGTCAAATATTTAGATGCTCATATTTTAAAACAGAATGAGCAATTAAAATACGAAAATCCAACTGAAGAGAATAAACTCAAAATTAAAGCTCTTCAACTTGAGAGAAAAGATTTACAAGCTCAATATCGAAAAGTCATCAAGAAAATGAAAACTTATGATGCAGGGCAGGAAATTGTTCAAGAAAAACTTAAAGAAAAAGAAATCAATAAAGAAAAGACTCAGGATATTCCATCATAGTCTTACGGAGAAAAAAACATGAAATTTATCGATGTCAATCAACAAACTTCGCAACAGAACCTTTAAATTTTTTATGGATAAAAAATTCAAAGAGTCAGAATGATTAATAAAGGTCTGGGAGAAATTAAATGATTTATACAATTGGCTATTACATTGCTGTTATAGGATTAGTCATTATGATGTTCGGTTTTAAAAGTTTTTATTCACAAATGAATAAATGGAGTCGTTTTGGCTTTATCTTTTTAGCTTTAGGCCTTGCATTTCCAATAGTTTATGATTTTATTGTTGGATTCATAAATGGTTTATTAAAAAATGTAAATTAATTAATTTATGAAGAAATATTCGCTTTATAGATTTGAAATTAGACTGATTAAAATACTTAACTTAATAAATATTTTAGTATAATTAAAGAAGGAGGCTGAAATGAAATTGCTTTTAATTGATAATTATGATTCATTTACTTATCTATTGGTACAGTATTTCGAGGAATTAGATTGTAGTGTAACAGTGGTTAATGACCAAGATAAAATGAGTCAGAAAATTAGAATTTCTCCGGATTTTATTTGTGAAAATTATGATGCGATTACCATTTCTCCAGGTCCAAAAACACCAAAAGAAGCCGTTTTTAGTAGGGATGTAGTTCAACTATATGCTGGAAAAATTCCTATGTTAGGAATTTGCTTGGGTCAGCAAGTCATTGCTGAATGTTTTGGGGGAAATGTTGTTCTTGGTGAGAGGCCAATGCATGGAAAAATTTCTGTCATTCGTCATAATTGTCAAGGGATTTTTAAAGGACTTCCACAAAATTTGAAAGTTGCACGTTATCATTCGTTGATTGTCGATAAACTACCTAATGATTTTGAAATTGATGCGCAAAGTGAGGATGGTGTTATTCAGGCGATTCATCAGCCAAAATTAAAATTGTGGGCTTTACAATTTCACCCAGAAAGTTTAGTTACTGAATATGGTCATGAAATGTTAAATAATTTTTTGAAAGTGGTGTAGTCTTTTGAAGGAATTTATAATAAAAAATACGGATATTTGGAAAATTTTCCTAAAATATTATCGGTCAGATGAAGAAATTGTTTTTTTACATAGTAGTCAAGCGACCGAAAATGAGCATTATAGTATTTTAGCTCATAAACCTTATAAAAAGGTTTCAAAATATAAGGGTCAAGTGTTTTTTAATGGTGAAAAAAAGAAGTTCAATTTTTTAGATGCGGTAGATTTGCTGAAGAATGAGAAAGTTGAACGGCCTAAAAATTGGCCTTTTTATCCAGAATTATTGGGTTTTGTAAGTTATGAGCAAGATCCTGCTTGTTTTGCAGCTTATGATGAAGTTTTACTTTTTGACCATAGAACAAAACGGTTACGGGTCGTGCAATTTGAACAAACTGATGGCCAATATTGGCTGACTGAATCGGAAGAAATTGAAGTGGATTCAGAGATTGAGTTTGATGGTCAGAATGGCATAGGGGCTGTTTTTATTGACCAAACAAGGCAAGAATATATTGCTTCAATAAAAAGATTACAAGATTATATGAAGGCTGGCGATATTTATGTTGCCAATTTGACGCAACAATTTGAAATTTGGTCCGATCAAAAACCTATTGATGTTTTTAAGAAAACAAGGAATCAAATTCCTGCTCCGTTCTCATCATTTTTACAATATCCTGAATGGAAAATGACGCAAATTTCAAGTTCTGTGGAGCGCTTTGTTTCTATTCATGATGGAGCATTAATTTCAAAACCAATTAAAGGAACAATTGCCAGAGGAGAAGATGTTGTAACTGATAGATTACAAAAGGAAATACTTTCCAACAGTATTAAAGAACGGACTGAGTTACTGATGGTGACGGATTTATTGCGTAATGATATTGCCCGAATTAGCCAACCTTTTTCTTTGTCAGTCCCTAAATTTGCAGAAATTGAAACTTTTTCTCATGTTCATCAACTGGTGACTTCAATAAAAAGTAGAATTAAAGAAGATTTGACTTTTTCCGAATTTATGACGGCTTTATTCCCGGGAGGTTCAATCACAGGTACACCTAAGAAACGGGCAATGGAAATTATTAAGGAAGTTGAAAAACAACCTAGAGGAATTTATACAGGGATGCAAGGTTGGTTGAGTCGAGAAATGGATTTGGATATGAACATCGTGATTCGGACATTAGTTCATGATGGTGAACATTATCAGCTTGGTGTAGGCGGTGGAATTACGTTCGAGAGCGAAGCAGAAGCAGAGTTTTCAGAGATTTTACTAAAAGCAAAACCCTTTTTAGATATTTTAGGCCTGAAAGATGTTCCAAGTATTTTATTTACGACAGGTCTTGTCAAAAATGGTGAATTGTTAAATTTAGAGGGTCATGTCAATCGCTTGAAAAAACAATACCATCATCCAGACTTGGAAGAAAAATTGAGAAAATTTGCTCAAAATGTTACTGACGGAGTTTTACGTGTCAGTACTGACGGAGATTCTTTGAACCCTGAGATTCGTCAACTGACGCATTCAAATGAGTCCTATCGAGTTAAACTGTCGTCAATTAATGACAAGCCTAGTCCTTTGTCTAACTTTAAACTTTCAGGGCCAGATTTTCAAAAGGTCTTTCGTCAGGAAGTCTTAGACGTGAAAAAAGAAGGGTTTCAAGATATTCTATTTCATACAGATGGTTTGGTCAGTGAATTATCAATCGGAAATTTTGTGGCAAAAAAGGGGAATCAGTACGAAACGCCGGCCAAATATGCCCTAAAAGGAACTTTTTTAGATTTATTTGCGAAAAATCATACGCTAATATATAAAGATATTGCGATTTCTGATTTGAAAAATTATGATTGTTTTTATATGACAAATGCTGTCAGAGGATTAGTTGAAATTAAAATTGACGGAATTTCCGGTTCTGTTGCAAAGTTTTCCAAAAAATCTATTTTAGTGTAAAATTGAGAAAAAAGACAGAGAGGACAGAGTAATGAATCATTTTAAAGGCAAACAATCCTGAAAAGTATCAGTATGATAAAAGTGAAGTTGTTGCTCATAATGGTTTTAGATATCGCCAATATTTAACAGACGTTGGTGTAGATACAGATGTTATTCTGCAAGAAATAGTACAATGGATTCGTGAATCTAATTGTTATGAATATGGCGACTTGGTTGATTATGCTGTATCTGAAAAGTTTGATGAATGGTTTCCTACTGTTAGAAGTCAGACGATCTTTTTAACTGCTTATTTACGTTCTAATCGGCATAAGCCTTTTAAAAAAATAGACAGAGAAACTGGAGAAATATTGGAATGATGGATAGAGAAAAATTTGCATTTTGAAAGGTTTCATAAGACAGTTGATAAATTATAGAGTGACTATTCAGTATAAAATTTGAATAGGGAGTTAATAAAAATGACAATAAATTTCAGTATAAGTAAAGATATCGATATTAAGCAATTAGAAGAATTATATAATGACGTTGGTTGGAGTGCGTATACTCAAGATTTGGAAGTATTAAAGCAAGCTATATTACAATCGTTAGATGTTATAACTGTTTGGAATGACGATAAATTAGTAGGGCTTATTAGGGCTATTGGAGACGGATTAACGATTGTGTATATACAAGATATACTTGTTTTGAATGCTTATCAGAATAAGGGTATTGCAAGTGAATTATTGCAAAGAATATTAAATAAATACAAAAATGTTCGTCAAAAAGTTCTTTTAACTGAAGAAGCTTCTGGTGTTAGATATTTTTATGAAAAGAATGGTTTCGAATCCTGTGATCAGGGATTGTTAGTTGCGTTTGCTAAAATGAACTAAATTGTGATCTTGAGAGTGGCTTAGCCACTCTTTTTTTGTTTTGGCTTTATTGAACGAAAAAAATTGATAAATTTTTGAGTGAATTATCGCCCATTTATTGGGCGGATTTTTTTGTGATTGGCACAAAAAAAGGTATTTTTTGACACGAAGTGTCAATTTTTGCGCTAGCAAAAACAAGCCTCGCAGAGCCCACACTTTACCATGTGAAGAAATGGAACGCTCTTCGGCTTTTCGGTGTTTACTGAAATCAAGGTATTAATGGGAATACCAGCCTAAGATACTTGGAGTTCAGAGAGGGCGCGTTTGATTTTCAAACTTCGCAACAGAACCATTAACATAAAGGTAAGGTCTGTCTGACGATTACTGCGGAAAGTTTTGGCAACTGCAGTTGCCAAAATTGGGCGTTTGCCCCAGACCCCAAGCAAACAAAAAAGACAGTTTCCTGTCTCTTTTGTTCTCTGCTTTTAGTAAATGACTATTTACTTTCAAAATTTGACCAACCATATGGAGAACCACCGGTTCCTGGGTTAATTTGCATTATTTTTCGTGCTTCTTCAAAAAAAACAAGCACATCATCTGAATGAACAAGGTACTGTAAACTAGAAATTAATTCACTGATTTGGGGATCAAAATTTCTACCCTTTTCAATATTGCTTTTTGCAATCAGAAAAAGCTTCTTTTCTTCGCTTGAAATATTATTGCTAGTTAAAATCCCATCAATAATTTTTAATAAATATTTTTGATTATCTTTTAAATTAGGGTAAATATATTTTGTCAATCTAATTCACCCCAATCCACCCATCCATTAGATAATTGTTTAGGATTCCCATCATTATGACCATTAAGCCAATGAAGAACATCATTCATACTTTGATTATTAGGATAACCACCCCCAACTATTTCTGAAAGTTCTTCATCAGATACAATTTGAAAATTTGTTTGAATTTCCATTTTCTAACTCCTTTGATATTGTTAATAATTTGATTATAATTCTTTAATTAAAAAAATAATTAACAATTGTTAATAAAAAAATTATCAAGAATAATTTCACTAATTTAGCTGTAAAAATAGAATCACTAAATTATATTTATAAAATTTCGCCTGTTTCCTCGTCGATTTTAGAACCATATTTACGCTCTTGATAAACAGCATCAAAATACAATCGGACTAATCCAGTATGTGAACGTAAAACAGAATTAATAACTTTCATACTTGGCAAGTTATGCTCTGAACCATGATTTCTAACAAACCTTCTTAATTCTCGCATATTAGCAATATCATAATCATCAATCATGTCACAAACATCATTCAGCATATCGTCTTTATCTTCAACATCTAGAGGGTTCTGTTGCAAAGTTTTCCAAAAAATCTATTTTAGTGTAAAATTGAGAAAAAAGACAGAGAGGACAGAGTAATGAATCATTTTAAAGGAAAACAATTCCAAAAAGACGTCATTATTGTCGCTGTTGGTTACTACCTGCGTTACAATCTAAGCTATCGTGAAGTTCAGGAATTGTTATATGATCGTGGAATAAATGTTTGTCATACAAAGATTTATCGTTGGGTGCAAGAGTACAGCAAAGTCCTCTATTATCTTTGGAAGAAGAAAAATAGACAATCCTTCTATTCATGGAAAATGGACGAAACCTATATCAAAATTAAGGGACGTGGGCATTATCTTTATCGTGCAATTGATGCGGACGGCTTAACCTTAGATATCTGGTTACGAAAGAAACGGGAGACGCAAGCAGCCTATGCTTTCTTAAAACGACTCCATAAACAGTTTGGTGAGCCGAAAGCAATTGTGACCGATAAAGCACCTTCTCTTGGCTCCGCCTTTAGAAAGTTACAGAGTGTGGGTTTATATACTAAGACAGAGCACAGAGCACCGAACTGTGAAGTATCTTAACAATTTAATAGAACAAGACCATCGACCTATTAAACGACGGAATAAATTTTATCAAAGTCTCCGTACAGCCTCTTCCACGATTAAGGGCATGGAGACCCTTCGAGGAATATATAAAAAGAACCGAAGAAATGGAACGCTCTTCGGATTTTCGGTGTCTACTGAAATCAAGGTATTAATGGGAATACCAGCCTAAGATATTTGGAGTTCAGAGAGAGCGCGTTTGATTTTCAAACTTCGCAACAGAACCCTTTGACGGGACTGGAGCACAACTGTTCGGTAACTGGATTAAGTGGTTTCTTCTAACCATCATCACGTTTGGAATCTATGGCTTCTGGTTGAACATAAAAATGGAGCAATGGATTGTTAAACATACTCATCATGTTTAAACATTAAAACGGTATCTTCTTTCAGAGGAGATATCGTTTTTTCTTCTTCGGAGAAGGAAACAAAAATTTCTTCTTTTCTCTATCATTTAAATTAATTGATTTCTTCAGAGAAAGACTGTAAAATTTTTGATATAATGTCAAGGATGGTCTGATAGATATTTAAAAGATAATGTTCAAAAGAATTACAGGTGAAAATTAAAAATATGTAAGATTGGACAGAAGTCTTTCTACGATCATCCATGCGGAAACAAATTATATGAAATAAAAGGAATAACCAATGACCGGAAACTGTTCAACACGTGAATCCCGAGAGAAATTATATGATGATCTTCATGTTCGATTAAGTGATACAGTGATTTTGATGTGTGCGATTTTTATTGCCTCTATAGGTCTAAATATGAATTCAACAGCTGTCATTATTGGAGCCATGCTGATTTCCCCTCTTATGACACCGATTGTTGGACTGGGATTCGGTTTAGCAATTTTTGATACGCGTTTAATCAAACAATCTCTAAAGGTTTTATTTACTCAAGTATTGGTCAGTTTGCTTGTATCGACTCTGTATTTCTGGATTTCTCCCTTATCTTATGCAAGTAGCGAGTTGATTGCACGAACCTCTCCAACCATTTGGGATGTTGTCATTGCTATTGCTGGTGGGATAGCAGGTGTCATTGGTTCAAGGAAAAAAGAAGCAAACAATATCGTGCCAGGAGTAGCCATCGCAACAGCTCTAATGCCACCTATCTGTACTGCGGGCTATGGTTTAGCTAATGGAAATGAACGATATTTATTTGGGGCTCTCTATCTTTTCTTGATCAACTGTGTCTTTATCATGCTAACCAATATCGTTGGAACAAGAATTTTGATGAGAAAATCTCCCTTAAGTTCATTTAAAGAGCTAAACATTAAAATGAGAATTGGGTTGATATACTTGATTGTATTATTGGTCCTTCCAGCCAGCTATTCAGCAGTCACTCTGACGATGGATCAAGCGCGAAAAGAAGGGATCAAACAGTTTGTAGGAAAAGAGTTCGCCAATCATACGGTCATTAATCAAGTCTACAAGTCAAGGAATAATGAATTGGTCTTGACGGTTGTTGGAGATCCGATTTCAGAAGAAGAATTAGAAACCATTCGCCAAGAACAAGCCTCTTACGGTATTCAATCTGTTCAATTGAAAGTCAATCAAGTCCATAATTCGACAAAATTAGATAGTGAGACGACCAAGGAATTTTACGAAAACATTGACAAGTATATCGATCAAAAACTCTCTGAAAAAGATTCACAAAACGATCTCGTAAAAGAAATTGAAGCAGACAAGGATTGAGGACGATGAACTGAATAGGTTTTTATGCCGTGTTTTTCTTGTTTGTTCTTCTTTCTTACCTATAAAAAATAAAATTGATATATCCTCGCTGTCATTTTTATTCATTTTACACTAAAATAGACTTATCAGAAAACTTTGCAACAGAACCATCCAAAGAAAGGCGGTGACGTGGTTGGGATGAATTCCATTAAATGGTTACTAAGCTTAATAGCTATCAATATAGTTGGATTAATATTAATAACGATTTATTCTGCTTATTATAGTTTTGGAACTATGCTGTTTGGTGTTCACACTGCAGGTGCAGTTAAAGACTTCTGGAATACTGAATATTTATTAGGAACTATATTTATTGTTTGTTTTAACTTACTTGCAATAATTACGGCAATAGTTAGATATTTCAAAAAATAATAGTTTTGAAAGGTTTTCATTTATCTAAAAGCATAATAGCACTAGTATTAGTGATTTTAAATTTAGTCTAAATAATAGCTACAACATATATTTTGTAGTGACCCCCAAAATATAGACTTTTCAAATCTATATATCGGAGGTCTTTTCTTATGTTAAACCTTCTTTTGAATTCAAGCTAAAAATTGTCCAAGGCTATATAAATGTACAGCTTGGACTATTATCAAATAATTAGACATAAAAAAGAAAAGCGTTAATAATTGTTTTTCTTTTTTTATATTATGTTCAGAAAATGGTCATTTTCTGAACACTCTTCTTTTGTTATAAAAACTCTCAAAATCATTTACATTTCTTGTTCATTAATCCGTAATTTATTCTATGTTCATTTATACATATCTTTTTAAGTTATGATACAATAAATTAGAACAAAGGAGAATAAAATGAATATCGGATATGCACGAGTTTCAACTGGACTTCAAATTGCGTTAAAACAAAAATCTATTTAAAACAAGGGAGTGTACTGAACTTATTGTTTATGAAAACGGTTGAATTAGAAAAGCGCCTTTCAAAAGGTGCTTTTTGTCTTTCTAGTTTGAAAAATATACTCTATTTTTTTATTCTTCGTAACTCATTATATATACTTACAATCAAGGCTATTACTAATAAGCATTCCCATATTTTACTAAAAATATCTTGCCCATAAAAAATACTGAATACAGAAATAATTAATAGAGGGAATTGCCATAATAGTGACTGTATCCTTACATTTTTTCTTTTCTGTATCGAAATGATTGTAGCAATTAATCCTAATATAAAACCCGAATT